>CALDSL010000434.1 GCA_937920255.1 uncultured Anaerolineaceae bacterium
CGCCCGGCATGGAAAGCGGTTTCTGGGTCAAAGACCTGATCGCCGTCACCCTGCAATAACATATCCCAACCCGGGGTCTGGCCGGCGTCCCCCCCGGCCAGACCCTATGATTTAATATGAAACCACAAAACCTCCTGCTCTGCCTGTTTTTCCTCCTCAACGCCGCGGGCTGCGCCCCGCAGCCGGCTGCCAAAACGCCCCTCGTGGTCTTCGCCGCCGGCAGCCTGATCCAGCCGTTCGACGCGTTGGAAAAAGCCTTCGAGGCCAAACACCCCGAGATCGATGTGCTGAGCGAATATCACGGCAGCATCCAGGTCATCCGCCACGCCACCGAGCTGAACGAGCCCATCGACGTGGTGGTCACCGCTGACCATGCGCTGATCCCCATGCTCATGTACGAGACCACCCACGCGGATACCGGCCAGCCCAACGCCAGTTGGTACATTCGCTTTGCCTCCAACCGCCTGGGCCTGGCCTACAGCGACAAGAGCCGCTACGCGGGCGAGATCAACCCCCAGAACTGGTGGGAGATCCTCATGCGCCCGGACGTCAAAGTGGGCATCGCTGATCCGCGCTTTGACGCATCCGGCTACCGCGCCCTAATGGTCTACCAGATGGCACAGGGCCATTACCAGCAGCCAGCGCTGTTTGCAAATATGTTCGACGGCGCGTTCAAATACCCCATCAAGGTCAGCGACGCCGGCCCGCTGCAGATGATCCGCGTACCCGAGATTTTGGAAACCGTAAGCGGCTCGCACATTCTCGTCCGCGGCTCCAGCATCCAATTGATCGCCCTGCTCGAATCCGGCGACCTGGACTACGCCTTTGAATATGAAAGCGTCATCCGCCAGCACGGGCTGGGGCTGGTGATGTTCCCGCCTGAGCTCAACCTGGGCGAGGCGGAGCAGGCCGCGCACTACGGGCAGGTGGCGGTGAAGATGGATTTCCAGCGCTTCGCCTCGGTCGACCCGCTGTTTGTGGGCGAGCAGATCGGTTACGGCATCACCATCCCCGCCGGCGCGCCGCATTCCAAAGAAGCCGGGCAGTACATCGCCTTTATTCTCGGCCCGGAAGGCAGCGCCATCATGCGCGAGCACCATCACCCGCTGCTCGACCCGTTGACCGCCAGCGGCTATAACAACATGCCCGATACGCTGCGGCCGTTGTGCGTTCCCGACCCCGAAGACAACGGATGAAACCCAGAACCTTCCCGCGCCTGTTCGCCCTGCTGGGCGCGCTGCTGGTGGCGTTTGTGATCCTGCCGCTGGCAGTCACCCTATTTTCCACCAACCCGGCGCGGCTGGCTGACACGCTGGTCGATCCCGAAGTCGGCCGCTCGATCGGCATCACTCTCAGCGCCGCGGCAGTGGCCACCGGGCTGGGCCTGCTCGGCGGTCTGCCGCTGTCCTATCTGCTGGCGCGCACGCGTTTTCCGGGCAAGAAGGTGGTGGAGGGCATCATCGATTTGCCGGTAGTCATTCCCCACACCGCCGCCGGCATCGCGCTGCTGATGGTGTTTGGCCGCCTGGGGATTCTGGGGCAGGCCTTCGCGCCGGTGGGCCTGGTCTTCACCGACACGCTGGCCGGGGTGGTGGTGGCGATGCTGTTTGTCAGCCTGCCCTATCTGGTCAACATGAGCCGCGAGGCCTTCGCGCTGATCGACCCCGAGATGGAGCGCGTGGCCGCCATCGACGGCGCCACGCCCTGGCAGGCATTCTGGTACGTCACCCTGCCGCAGGCCTGGCGCGGCATCGCCGGCGGCGCGTTGATGATGTGGGCGCGCGGCATCAGCGAGTTCGGCGCGGTGGTCATACTGGCCTACCACCCCAAGGTGGTGCCGGTATTGATCTTCGAGCGATTTCAGGGGTTTGGGTTGGCGAATGCGCTGCCTGTGGCAGTGCTGCTGATCGTGGCCGTGCTGGCGATCTTCACCATCCTGCGCGGCCTGCTGCTGCCCGAAGAGCAGCGTTAGCACAGGGGGAAACACTTGCCGCCCGGGATGTCACATCCGGGCGGCAAGAACATCACGTTGTGCTGTTGCTTACTTCACCTGCATTTCCACCAGGCCCTTCACCTGCAGTTTACCGGATTGCTCCGGCATCACCGTGCGGAAGCCGCCGTCATCCACCGCCACGATGCAGTTGGCGCAGCTCATCACGTCCGCCAGCGCCATCTCGGCGCTGAATCCGTCGTCGGCCACAAACACCACGGTCTGCGCTTCCGTTTTTACGCCGGCTGCTTCAAGCAGGTCGCTGATCAACACGCCTTCGTATGTGGTGGTCTCGCCGTCCTTATTGGTGTAATCGACGCTCATCATGTCCATCGCGCCAATCTCTTCCGCGGTCCAGGTGGTTTCGGCGTCCACCATCCCGGTCGCTTTCAGGGTCGCGCCGCTGGCAGCCGGGGCGCTGCTCTGCGCTTCTTTCCACGGTGTGGAATCGGGCACAAATAGCGACTGGCCGAATTCTTCCTTGCCAAAGCCATTGATCTTCTCCTGCACCGGCACCGAGATGATCCAGTCGATGAACTTCGTCGCCAGGTCGGCGTTGATCATGGAACCCTTATCGGGGTTAACCGCGATCACGCCGTAGGGGTTCAGCAGGGTCGAGTCTTTTTCAACCAGGATATCCAGCGCCAGGCCGGTCTTGGTACGCGCCAGGTAGGTGGCCCGGTCGCTGAGCGTGTAGGCCTGCTGTTCAGCCGACATTGTCAGAACTTCACCCATGCCCTGCCCTGCGGAAATGTACCAGTCGCCCGCGGGTTCGATCCCGGCGGCTTTCCAGACGGACAGTTCTTTGGTGTGCGTGCCGGATTTATCGCCGCGCGAGACAAACGCAGACTGCGAGTCGGCGATCTTTTTCATCGCTTCCGCGGCGCTGGCCATACCCTTGATGCCGGCCGGGTCAGATTCGGGGCCAACGATCACAAAGTCGTTGTACATCACGTCTTCGCGGCGCACGCCGTGGCCATCGGCCATGAACGCGTCTTCCTGGGAGCGGGCGTGCACCAGCACCACATCCGCGTTGCCGTCTTTGCCAAGCTGCAGCGACTGCCCGGTGCCAACCGCGATCACGTCCACCTCGGTGTTGAACTCGGCCTCAAAATCGGGCAGGATGAAATCCAGCAGGCCAGAGTCCTGCGTGCTGGTGGTGGTGGCCAGCACCAGCCGGTCAGGGGTTCCGGCGCGGATGGTGGGGGCAATTGTGGGGGTAGGTTCCGCCGGCGCTGTGGTTGCTTCCGGCGCGGCCGGCGCAGCCGGCGCGGTGGTGGGCTCGGCTGTGGCCGCGGGGCCGCATCCGGCGACAATACTGGCCAGGAACACGACCAGAAGGATAACTGGGAACAGCTTCTTCGACATACGTCCTCCAAATAGAATCAGTACACCATATCACCACGCACAAACGCTGCCGTGCGGGGGTCTTGTGGATGGTTGAAAAACGTCTCCGCGTCAGAGACCTCGATGACTTTACCGTCCAGCAGAAACGCAACCCGCTGCGCCAGGCGTTTGGCCTGGAACACGTTGTGGGTCACCAGCACCAGGGTGGTGCCGTACTGCTGGTTCAGGTGCAGGATGATTTTTTCGATCAGACCCACGTTATAGGGGTCCAGGTTGGCGGTGGGCTCATCCAGCAGTAGCACTTCCGGCTGCATCACAATTGCGCGCGCCAGCGCTACGCGCTGCGCTTCGCCGCCGGAGAGGGTGTTGGCCTTCTGGTTGGGGATATGCTCCAGCCCAACCTCCGCCAGCGCCTGTTTCACGCGTTCCTGGGTGTCGCGGATACCGCGCAGTTCCAGCCCGTACTTCACGTTGGCTTCCACGCTGCGGTTGAGCAGCATGGGGTGCTGGAAGACCATCGTCACCCGCCGGCGCACATCCAGAGGCGGCTCTTTGTCCACCGAAAATTCGAACGCGTGGAACTGAATTTTTCCCTGCGTGGGTTGCTCCAGAAAATTCAGAAGCCGCAGCAGCGTGCTCTTGCCTGCTCCGCTGGGGCCTACCAGCGCCAGAATTTCCCCCTTCTGGATGGCGAGTTGCTCCACCTCCAGCACCCGGCGGGTGTTGTAGGTTTTGCTGATTTGATCCAATGTGTACACCGGCGCGCTCATCCAGTACCTACTCGTCAAAAGATTTTCCCTGCAAACGCAGCATGGCCACGTTGACCAGGAAGGTGATCGCCAGAAGGATCAGGCCTAACGCAATCGCCAGGTTGAAATCGCCCTGGCGGGTGGAGAGAACAATCGCGGTGGTCAGCACGCGCGTGCGGCCTTCGATATTGCCGCCCACCATCATCACCGCGCCGACCTCGGAAATGATCCCGCCAAACCCGGCGATGATGGCCACCACCACGCCAATGCGGGCTTCCATTAATACAGTCAGCGCGGCTTGTTGTTTGGTCGCACCCAGCGCCATCACTTGCTGGCGCAGGCGTTTGTCCACGCCCATCACTGCCGCCATGGTAAACCCGGCCACCAGCGGGAACGAGATGATGCTCTGCGCCACCACCATGGCTGCCGGGGTAAACAAGGCCGGAATAAACGGCAGGTTGAGCGACCCCAGCGGACCACTGCGTGAAAGCACCAGGTACACAAATAACCCGATCACCACCGGGGGAAAACCCATGCCCGTATACATCAGGGCGATCAGCAGCCGGCGGCCGGTGAAACGGTTCAGCCCCAGAAAAACACCAATGGGAATACCGATGAGCGCGCTGATCAGCAGCGCCACGCCGGATACTTGCAAAGATAAAATGATAATTTCGAGAAGTTCTTCACTCACGCTAAGCACCTACGGGGGTACGAAGTTAACAATCTGTGCGTACGCATTGGGTCAGTGCTCCACTGCATCTGTAAACACGTAGCGTAACAAGTATATAGCTGATGCCGGTCTTTGTCCAGTACTCGTAAAATTCCAAAACCGGTTGACAAAACCGATAACAAAAACAGTATGTACTGGCTGCGCATTTTCGCTATAATGATTGCAACGCGGGGATATGTCTAGAGTAGTTTTGGGTGACGTTGCCCCCAGAATTTATACCCATACCTTTCCAGTTTGCCACATTCGATCTTCAGATCTGCCGGTGACCATCCACGCCCGGCAAGTAAGTATCTTTATCTTTATAGAAACTTTTTACCCCGGTATCTTCGATCGAAATTTGCTGCGTTGTTCCGATACGTCAAACTCTGAACGTCTTCTTTCATGTCAAAACCACTGCTGTTTCCTTTCAGCCATCGGTACGACGGGCGCTCCCCACCGGCGCGCGGCGTTATCGTTTCTATTCCGCATATCCCCCTGCAAACAGTATATAACCCACCATATCGCATTTCAGAATTGCATCCAATCCCCCTTCTGAAGATCGATAACCAATCGAATCGTCACTGCTGCATAAAGGTCAAAATGAAATTCAAAATCATGATCCTGTTTCTGATGGTGATCATCCTGGCCGGCTGCTCGCAAGCACCCGAGCCTGTCGCGCAAATCGAGCCTCCCACCGCAACTCCGCTGCCGGCCAATACCGCCACGCCCACGCCGCTTCCTTCGGCGACTCCGCTGCCAACCAACACCCCCGAGCCGACCGCCACCTTCACGCCCACCGCCACGCCGGTTCCCGAGACCATCTCCGTCGAAAATGCCAGCCGGCTGAAGATGGTACGCCGTTACGGCAGCGGGCAGATGATCCAGACCGCATGGTCGCCGGACGGCAGCCAGGTCTATGTGCTCACCTCCATCCACCTGCGCGCTTATGACCCCCAAACCGGTGATCTGGCATGGGAGGTCGAAACCGGCTCTCCGCAGAAGCAAATGGTCGTCTCCGCCGACGGCAAGACGATCCGTACCATTTCCGCGGATGGCATGGTGTTGCTGTGGGAAGTTGGTAGCCAGCAACCGCCTAAAACGCTCCTCGCGCCGCAGGAACGCATCGAGCTCAGTACGCTGTCCCTGTCTGGCGACCGGGCTGTGCTGATCAATTTCGATAAAAAATCGACCGTGTGGGATGTGAACACCGGCAAGGAACTGGCTTCGAACGACGGCGCTTCGGTTCCCATGGGCATCATCGGCGCGCTGGTCTCCTCCGGCGACAGTGTCTTCTGGACCAACGGCTTTGGCTCCGGCCAGAGCCAGCAGATCCAGGCCTGGGAAATCGCCACGGGCAAATTCCTGCGCGGCATGAAGGGCAGCAGCCAGTTGTATGTCACCCAATTGGCAGTTTCTCCCGACGGCAGTGTCATTGCGGGCATCAGCCGCCTGGCAGTGACCTCGCAGCCCTCCTACGAGCTGCTGGTATGGGATGTCGAAACCGGCAATCTGCTGCAAAAAATCAATTTCAGCGATGATATTCACACCTTCGCGTTTGTTCCCGGTCAGCGCAAAGCCTATCTGGCCATTGATAACGGCACCATCGTTCCGGTTGATCTGGAAACCGGCAAGCCCGGCGGCGGGTTTGGCCGCTCCAAAACAGCCGTGATCAGCATGGCGGTCAGCGCCGATGGCGCAAAGCTATCAGCAGCCGGTGCGGATGGTATCGTGCGTGTCTTCGACCTGGCCAACAACGATCTCATCCATGAGATCGAGATGGATGTGTCACTCAGCGTTGCGCCATACGAGACCAGCGGCGAGAACTATATCCTGCGCTACGATCTGTACAACGGCATCGGCACCGATCAGGACGGCAAGAGCATCGCCGTGCTGTCGCACGACCGCATGAAGATCGACCTGATTGATCCGGCCACCTTGAAGATCAAAAAGAGCACCAACTTTACCATGCTGCCCCTCGATACCATCGCCATGTCGCAGGATGGCAAAGTGCTGGCCGCGGCGGATAGCGCCAACCAGATCATCCTGTATCATGCCAGCAGCGGGGGCATCAAAAACATCATCCGCGCCGAACAGGTCTACCGTATCCACACCCTCGGCTTCTCGCCCGATGGCAGCCAGATTGCCTCGCTCAGCGGCGGTCACTTGGGTGAACTCTACGTGTACGATACCGAAACCGGCCAGCGCCTGTTCACCCTTTCCGGTGGCAACACGTTCAGCTACTCGCCGGATGGCAAACAGATCGTCTCCGACAATATCGACTTCGGTATCTATCTGTGGGACGCGGTCACGGGCAAAAAGATGGCCTCGCCCGCCGCGGATTGGATTTATGACCTGGCCTATGCCCCCGACGGCAACACCGTAGCCGTGGCCGGCGTCGAGATCCACCAGCAGATCAAGAACCGCGATAACGTGATCACGCTGTTTGACCCGAACACCTACACCGCGCTGCCGTTGAAGATGACCGGCCACCCGGTGGTGATTTCCAAACTGCGCTACTCGCCCGATGGCAGCCTGCTGGCATCGCTGGACCGCCACGGCAACCTGCGCCTGTGGGACGCCGCCACCGGCGAGCTGCTCAAAGACATTCGCGAAACCGTGCCCGCCCCAGTGCAGATGCTGTTCATGCCCGATGGCCGCACGCTCATCGTCGGCGGCGGCGACGGCACCCTGCTGTTCTTCGAAGTGCGCTAGCCTGCTTAGCGCCACATGTTTATAAGCTGGTTGTATATGATGGGTCTCGCAATATGATAAAACAAGTACCCTGAACCCCGTCGAAGGGTACGGCACGGCGTACATATCGATTATCTTTATTACCATTCGCGTTCCCGCAACCCTTGCGGGAACGCGTTTTTTAGAACAAGATTGCCCAACCGCCGCCGCTCTGCTTCTGCTTTGGAGTATACTGAAATAGAACTTCCCCCAAACTGCCCGACACCGCGATCCAAAACAATATCGCTTTCACAATTGCTTTGCCGCTCCATTTCATAATTAGCTGTGATGGAGAATCCGATGGAAAAGCGTCCTGTGCTGCTACACGCGCGAAAGCGGTTTCGCCTGCTGGCTTTGGCCGTCATCTTTGCGCTGCTGATGGCCTGTTCTCTGTTCGAACGCGCTGGGAGCCCAACTGCCGTGCCCGCGCCGCCAATCCAGGCAGCCACCCATCCGGCAGCGGTCCCGACCTCGCCTCCACCGCCAACCATCGCGCCGCCCGCGCAATCCACCGCGCCCCTTTCGGCCGAATTCACCCCCACGACCGCCAATCCCGTCAAACCCGAGGATGTCCTGTACCAGGCCGGTTATCTGCTCGCGGCCACCGGCTTTGGCGGATGGCGCTGCAACGAGCCTTCCGAGCAGTTGTACGACTTGTACGAGCAAATCCAGGGACCGCGCGTGCTCGAACCCGGCATTCCGGCTGTTTTCTATCTCTGCGGCTGGAAGGACGAAGAAGACGCCTCTGTGCTCATCCGCTACCCCAACGGGGTGACGGTGACCACTCCCCTGGAAACGGCCCTCGAGGACAACACGCCGGGCGTGTACTTCGCGGAGTACCGCTTCACCCCCGCCCCGGACGACCCGCCGGGCGACTACACCTTCGTGTTCAAAGGCTCCGGACGTGAAAAGTCCGTCCCGGCAGTAAATGGCCCCCTTACCCGGCCGGTGCTGCGCATTGTCGGGCAAAATGAACTGTACCTGGCCGGTTTCCAGCCCGGCGAGCGCGTGCGCCTGTTTGCCTACCAGGCCACCCCCGGCCAGGGGCTGCAGGGCGCCGAACTGCCGCTCTCGACCTTCCTGGCCTGGCAGGAATTCTCGCTGGACCCCAGCGGTTTCCTGCGCGTCCCCACCACCTTTGACGCCATGCTGTTCGCCGCGCTGGGCGCTCAATCGGGTGAAGCGCTGGCGGTGCGCAAGGAACTTCCGGTTGCCGTCAGCAGCATCCGTTGGGACTCGTGCGAATACAGTTTGTGGTGGGGCGAAACGCAGTTAACCACCGGCGGTCAGGCGGTGGTCGCTGATCTGGAATACAGCACCGGATCCGGGCTATACGACAGTCCGGCCGGCAGTCTCATCACCCACGTTCCCCCGGGCACCGTGGTGACCCTGGCCTTCGGCCCGCGCTGCGCGGCTGGCTTCCGCTGGTGGGGCGTCAACGTGGATGGCACCCCCGGATGGCTAAAAGAGACCGGTTATTATTACGATCAGTACCTGGAGAAGCTGGAGTAGACCATCGCCGGTGATCACCGGGCAGCATTTTATGGGTAACAGGTTGGTTGGCACAGGTAGGGACGCAAGATTTTGCGTCTCTACCGATGGCTGCTCAAGGCCCGCTGTCTTGAAAAAACGGGATTTTCCGTTCAGAGATTGGTTTTCGGTCGGGAGGCGTATGTACACATCCTTCGATTTTCCGCAAGGCAAACCTGGCTCTGCGCCTGGGATCGAACACGACGAGATCCAGGCTCTCCCCAGCGCCGGCCAACCGGCGCGGATCACCTGCACCGACTACTGCGCTTCGCGCGTCGCGGTGCAGGAGGTGATCGACATACAGTCCTTCCTGACCGGCCACCGACCGATCTGGTCGGTGGTGCGCTGGATCAATGTGGACGGTTTGGAGGACATGACCGCCATCCACGCGCTGGCCACCAAGTACGATCTGCACCCCCTTGCCATTGAAGACCTGGTGCACTGCAGCCAGCGCCCAAAGGTCGATCAATACGGCGGCGAGGATAGCGAAATGCAGGCGCGGTTATTCATCATCGCGCGCACGTTCCAGCTTGTCCAGGACCGGCTGGAGCACGGGCAGGTATTCGTTTTCCTCGGCCACAACACCGTGCTCACCTTTCAGGAGGTCGCCACCGATGTGTGGGACCCCGTGCGCCAGCGCCTGAATTCCAAAGGCTCGCGCCTGCGCAGCATGGACGCAAGTTTCCTGGCCTACTCGCTGTTGGATGCCATCGTCGACCACTGCTTTCCCATTCTGGAGCGCTACGGTGAACGCGCCGAGGAGCTTGAAGACCAGATCGTGGAAGACGCCCGGCGTGGGACGATGGACGCCATTCATGACTTCAAGCGCGATCTGCTGACCATGCGCGCGGCAATCTGGCCCATGCGCGACCTGGTCACCGCGCTGCGCCGCGACCCGCACGAGTGCGTCAGCGATACAACGCGCATTTACCTGGGCGATCTGTACGATCACATGGTGCAGATCATCGACATCATCGAATCGTACCTGGAAGCCACCACCGACCTGACCGAAACCTACATGTCCTCAATCTCCAACCGCATGAACGAGGTTATGAAAGTGCTGACCATCATCAACACCATCTTCATCCCGCTCACCTTCCTCGCCGGCGTGTACGGGATGAACTTCCACTACCTGCCCGAGCTGGCCATGCCGTGGGCTTACCCGTTGTTCTGGGTGGTGTGCACGCTGCTGGCGCTGTCGATGCTCACCTTCTTCCGCCGCCGCGCATGGCTGTGATCAGCGCGAAAATCTATTCGGGTTCGGAATATCGCAGCCTGGGGTTGAGATACTCATTCAGGAAATCTCCGAACAGGTTCCATCCGATGCCAAAAAGCACCAGCGCTGCGGTGACCGGCACAAACACCCACCAGTTCTTGAGTGGGTTGCCGCCGGTGCCCAGGATCCAGTGGCGTCCAATCATCAGCAGTTCGCCCCAATAGGAGTTTCCACCCAGGCCCAGGAAGCTGAAAGCCGCCTGCATCAGCACCAGCCCGCTTACGTCGCGTGTCGCCAGCACGACCACGTTGGAGATGGCATTGGGGATCAGGTGGCGCAGGATGATGCGCCCCGGCTTTGCCCCGGCGGCCTGCGCCGCCACGACAAAGTCCAGCCGCCGGATGCGTTCCATATTGGCGTAGATCACCCGCGCGTACGGCATCCAACCCAGCAGAATCAGCGCCAGCATGACGTTGTCCACGCCCAGTCGCAGCAGACCAGCGCGCAGCAGGCTGGGGTGGGCTGCCGTACTATCTGGAAACATTAACTGCCCAAAAAATACAATCCCGGCGATAACCGGAAACGCCAGAAACGCATCTGTGACGTACAGGATGGCCCTGCCCGCCGTACCGCCCACAAAGCTGCTGGTCGCTCCCACCAGCGAGCCGAAGACGCTCACCACCAGAGTCGCGCCAAAACCAAACGTCAGCGCGGCGCGGGCGCCCCAAATCAAGGTGTAGTATATGTCAAGCTGCTGGTCGCTGCGGCCGGCTGGCACCGTGCCCAACCGAAACTCCGCGCCTGGCGGGTTGGGCGAGCGCCCGGCCGGAACCTGCACCCACCGGAAGGCTGCGCCGGTATCCGTTGGGCCGGGCGGCGCCAGCAGCGGCGCGGCCAGGGCCGCCAGCGCAAACAGCAGGATGATCCCCAATCCCAGCCTGCCGTTCCAGCGCAGTATCCCACCTTGGGCGTTTTTCACCGGGTTTCCCATCCTTCCCGCGCGCGCGGATCGACCAGGGCGCGCAGGATATCCAGCGCCAGCATCACTGCCAGTACCACGATCACGTTGTAGACGGTGTACCCGAGGGCGGCCGCGGCGTCTGGGAGGTTTAATAGGCCGCTCATTACCACCTCCGAAACCCCGTGAATGTTATAGATGCGCTCCACCACAAAACTTCCCGTCACCAGCGCCGCCG
>CALDSL010000435.1 GCA_937920255.1 uncultured Anaerolineaceae bacterium
TGGCGGTTGCGCGGATCGAACCAGCGCGGAAAATTCTGGGGTGTGGAGGAGTTTTTCATATCTTGGCCGTCTCCTGTGGCTTTCTACCGAAAAAACGCCGCACGCGGTTGCCGATCACTTTGCGGCGCAGGTTCATAATCCGCCAGCCGGGGTCGACATTTGACGGGCAGACCGCCGAGCATTCAAACGCGCTATGGCAGCGCCAGACTCCGTCTTCCCCGTCAGCCAGGTCGAGCAGCGAGAGTTCGCCGGTGCGCCGGTAGGAATGCTCCAGGGCTGCCAGCACCGCCGGGCCAACATAGGTGGATGTGGTGGTGGCGATCGGGCAGGCGCTGACGCAGCAGCCGCACTCGATACAGTCCACCAGGCGCTCGTATTCAGGATTGAGCATGTCTTCGTCACGCTCGTAGGGCAGGCCGGTGTCGGGCAGGGGCGCAACCTGGGTAAATTGAGCCTCGTCCAGGCGCTGGTAGAACGTGCCCATATCCACCACCAGGTCGCTTACGACCGGAAAGTTGCGCAGCGGCTCTACGTATAGCGTGCCGCCGTTGCTGGTGACCGACCGGATGGTGGTGATGCAGGTCAGTTTTTCCACGCCATTGACGCGCATGCCGCATGCCCCGCAGGTGGAATGATGGCAGGCATGGCGGAAAATCAGGCTGCGGTCGTGGAAAGCCCAGATGCGCTCGATTCCATCCAGCACGTATTCATCCGGGTCGACGTCCACGGCGAAAGACTGCTGGTGCGGCTGGCCGTCACCCTTCTTCCGCGTAATCACATAGGTGATGTTCCATTTTTCGCTCACGGGCGGCTCTCCTGATTGTAACGGTAAAAGGCGCGGTACGATTCGAGCACCACGTCTTTGGTTTGGCAGCCAATGGACAGGCCCAGGTTGCGGCACACCGTATCGGCGGTTTTCTCGGCCATGGCCCGGCAAGTGGTGGCTTTGCCGCCGGTGATGGTCACCAGCCCGGCAACACCGTCTTTTTCTTTGTGGTCGATGGCGATGAAGGTACGGGACATGCTGCGGCCGGGTTCCATCTTCCCGATCAATGGGCGGGCAGACATCCACGCGCCGCGCTCCTGGGTATCGCGCACGCCCGGCACAAGTTCCATCGCGCTGCGGTGCATTTCCTCCACCTGGTCATCCAAGACCGGGATGTAATCGATATCCTGCACGGTAAATGAGGTTGTGCCAATGCACATCATCCGCCGCTGCGGGATGAGAATATCTCCGTCGCCGGGCGGCGCCAGCCGGTTGACCACGCGTTGGATCATGCGCTGGTTGTAAGCCACCATCACGCCGGGCGTCGGCACCACGGGCACGTGCAGGTCGGCCATTTTGGCGATTTCTCCCGCCCAGGCGCCGGTGGCGTTGACTATGATGTCGCCGCGCAATTGGTAGCGCTTATCGTTGGCGCGATCCCACACCTCCACGCCGGAGACCTTCCCCTGGCCATCCATCACCAGATCTTCAACCTGCGTGTAGGCATGGAAGCGCGCGCCATTCTTTGCCGCCGACGCGGCAAACGCCAGCGCCAGCCGCAGGGGGTCAAACGCGCCATCCGGTACCGAAAAGGCCATGCGCACGTTGGGGTTGACGGCCGGTTCCAACTTCAGCACTTGCGCCTGGGTGAGCTGTTCGATGGGGATGTGGCAGGCCTGCGCGCCCTCTGCGAATGGGCCTGCGTAGGCTTCGTCCGCGTCCGTCAGGGCGATGAACAGGCCGCCGTTAAACTCAATACATTGCTTGGCGATTTTGCGCAGCAGGATATTTTCGTCGATGCATTCGATCGCCGCTTCGCGGTCATTGACGCAGTAGCGGCCGCCGCTGTGAAGCAGTCCGTGCGTGCGCCCGCTGGTCCCTGACGTCAATTCCCCGCGCTCAACCACCGTGACCGAAAATCCGCGCAGCGCCAGGTCGTGCGCCAGCGCGCATCCGGTGAATCCGGCCCCAATTATGATTGCGTGAGGTCTATCCATAGTTTCCTTATCAATTTTTGTGTATCTGAAAATACTTTATCGGTGGCGGTCATTCGATCCAATTTAGCGTTCGTTCTACCGCTTTCTTCCAGCCGCTGTACAGTTTAGCGCGCTGCGTTTCTTCCATGGCGGGCGTCCATTCCTTGGCTTTGCCCCAATTGGCGCGCAGCTCATCCAGGTTCTTCCAGTAGCCGACGGCAAGCCCGGCGGCATATGCCGCGCCGAGTGATGTCGTTTCCGATACGCGCGGCCGGATGACCGGAACGTTGACCATATCAGCCTGGAACTGCATCAGCAGGTCGTTGTAGACCATGCCCCCGTCCACCTTGAGCATTTTCAGGCGCACGCCCGAGTCCATTTCCATGGCGTCCAGCACTTCGCGCACCTGGTAGGCGGTTGATTCCAGCGCTGCGCGCGCGATATGGCCTTTGTTGACATAGCGGGTCATGCCCACGATCACGCCGCGGGCGTCACTGCGCCAGTACGGCGCGAACAAGCCCGAGAACGCCGGAACAAAATAGATGCCGCCATTATCTTCCACCGAGTGGGCCAGTTGCTCTACATCCGAAGACTTTTCGATCATGCCCAGGTTGTCGCGCAGCCACTGCACCAGCGCCCCGGCGATGGCTATCGAGCCTTCCAGGCAGTACACCGCGGGCTGGTCGCCCAGCTTGTAACCCAGCGTGGTCAGCAGCCCGTACTTCGACTGCACCGGTTCGGTGCCGGTGTTGAGCAACATAAAGCAGCCAGTGCCATAGGTGTTTTTGGCGTCGCCAGGGTCGTAACACGCCTGGCCAAACACGGCAGCTTGCTGGTCGCCCAGAATGCCGGCCACGGGCACGCCGCTCAGTCCGGCCGATGCGCCGGCATACACTTCGGAGGAGGAGCGGATTTCCGGCAGCATCCCGCGCGGAATGCCCATATCCGCCAAAATGCTTTCGTCCCAATCGAGGGTGTACAGGTTCATCAACATCGTGCGCGAGGCATTGGTGACATCGGTAATGTGCAGGCCGCCGTGGGTGCCCCCGGTCAGGTTCCACACCAGCCAGGTGTCGATGTTGCCAAACAGAGCGTCGCCGCGTTCGGCGGCTTCACGCAGCCCGGGAACGTTTTCCAGCATCCAGCGGATTTTTGGACCGGAGAAGTAGGTTGCCAGCGGCAGACCGACCTTCTCGCGGAAGCGGTCCTGCCCGCCTTCTTTCGCCATTTCGTCGCAAATCGTGTCGGTGCGCGTATCCTGCCAGACGATGGCGTTGTAATAGGGCCGGCCGGTCAGGCGGTTCCAAACCACTGTCGTTTCGCGCTGGTTGGTGATGCCAACCGCGGCCAGATCTGTTGGCACAAGATCCAGTTTTCGCAGGGCGCCCAGGATCACCTCCTGGGTGCGGGTCCAGATTTCCAACGGATCGTGTTCCACCCACCCGGCGCGCGGGTAAATTTGCTGGTGCTCGCGTTGTTCAACCGAAATCACGCGTCCTGTACGATCAAAGACCATGCAGCGGGTGCTGGTGGTCCCCTGGTCTATTGCAGCGATATATTCAGGCATGGTGTCCTTCCTGGAGAGAATCGAAAAAGGCAAAGCCTCCTCTTGATTATATATCCAATTCTCAAAAGGGGGTTTTGCCTTTTATGGTGAATGCAGCCCAATCAATGGGCGTGGTTTGTGCGTTATCTCACGCCAAACATCTTATCCAGGGTGGTTTTGATTTTGCCAAGTTCATCGTCTTTGATGACCATGGTCTCATCGGCAAGGATGTTCACCTGCGGTTTGTTGATGGTCGCCGCGCTGATATCCTTGGACTTGATTTCATTGCCCATGCAGGCCAGGGTGGCGATTTGCTGAATGCTCAGATCAGTAACGACGCTCTGCTTGACTTTGTCGTACAGGTCGGTAGCTTTGAGCAGGCTCTTGGGCTGGAAGAGTTTCTCGGCCAGACCCTTGAAGACGGTTGCCTGGCGTTCGATGCGGTTCCACTCGTCCACGCTGGCCAGGCCATCCTTCAGGTAGCGGCTGTACAGCATGGCCGTGTTCCCGTTCATCGTCTGTTTGCCCGGCTTGATTGTGACCAGGTCGGATGTAATCGCTTCTTTCACGACCACATCAACGCCCCCAACGATATCGATCATCTGCGGCAGCACGCTCTCTTCGATGGTCAGGTACTGGTCCACCGCGATGCCGAAGTTATCGTACAGCGTTTGGGCAATGGCGTCGCTGGCGATGGCGTCATCCTCGGGTGTAACATTGCCCTCTTTTTCGCGGATGAAGGTGTACAACGGCCCGAGGCGGTACTCTTTGATATTGTATTTGGCTTCCAGGCTGGGCGTCTTCACCAGAAGATCGCGCGGGAAGGCAAATACTTCAACCTTCTTGTTGCTGTAATCCACTTTGACCACGCGAATGGCGTCCGCGCCGTAGGGCGGTTCCCAGTATTGCTCATCACGCCCGATCACGAGGACGATCTGGCTGCCGCTCGTTGCGCAGGTTTTGGTGGATGATGGGACAACCGTTGGCGGCGGTGTGGGTTGTTTCGCTTCGGCCGTCGAAGGGACGTCTGTGGCGGCCATAACCAGGCTCAACGGTTCAGCCAGCGGCTGGCGGTATGCCTGGAAACCGGCAATCCCCGCGACCAGCAAACCCAGGAGCAATACACCAGCGATCACTTCAAAAACGACTTTCTTAGACATCTTTGCCTCCTTGGACGATCCAAAAATTCGACGGCAGTAGTGTAAAATAGGATAATCCTGAGCGGTCGTCCCGTTCAGGGCTGATTTTCCATCACAGGCCGCGGGAGTAGTACATACGTACCCGCGGGAATGTATCCCCCATCAGCCTCGGGAATGATCAGTGGTTGGTTGTATTGAGCAAAAAGGGTCTCGGGACAGTCATTCACATCCGCGATCAGCGAAACGGGCGTTTTGACTTCGATTTTGCGCACTTCAAACTTGGGTAAATCGCTTACATCAGTGATGTTCACGGGGATGACGATGATTTCATCCACCCACAGCGGGATGTGCATTTTGTAATTCAGATCCATGATGGCTTGCGGCGTGGTGAAGTTATCCCGCGCCAGCGCATCCAGGTTGTCACCCAATACGATACGATACATTTTCAGGCTCAACTGAGCGGTCAGCGTGGCTACGATGGCGGTGCTGTTCGGGCCGGGGGTGGCTTGCCACAAGAGCGTGGGCGCCATCGGCGTCGATATCGCTAATTGAGTAGAGAAGATGCTGGGCCGGTAATCCTCGCTCGTGGGGATTGTATATTCATAGGTTGGCGCGTTGTACGTCTCCACTTCGGCGACTGCTGGTGATGCGGATACCCGGTTGATAATTTGATCCCCAAAGAAGAACCAGATAGCGGCCGCGGATATGAGCAGCGCGGCCACAATAAAGATCCTCGTAAACCAGAACGCAAGCCTCTGGCGGTTGAATACATCCGGCGCGGAGGCCTGAGCAGGAAGCGATGTTGCCTTGGGCGAACGAAACACCGGGCAATGGGCGTATTGCGCCGCCAGGCAGACGTTTTCCTGATACTCCTTGTTCACGAAGGCATGATTCTTCGTGTGGTAGCAGCAGTTCATCAGCGAAGGGTACGATACAAACGATTCGCGGTCGGTGCGCAGGCCAAGATACGGGCAGCTACTTACGGGCATAATTGTTTCACCGGAACGGTTAATCTCCTTCCCCTGGAGGAGGCGGCGGCGATTCAGAGGGCGGTACCGGCGTCGCGCCGATAATCGCTTCAGTTGTTTCTTGCGTTGGAACTTCGGATGTCGGCTCCGCGGTCGGCGGGGTCACTTCTGTGGGAGGCACGGCTGTGGTTGGTACGGCAGTCGTCGGTTCCAGGGTGTTTGTTGGCACGGTAGCGCTGGGCGTTACCGGCGATGGCGTGATCTGGGTGGGGATGACCTGGGTTGGGATGAATTGAGTGGGTGGGATCCAGGGGGTGTAGATGGCCTGTCCCACATACAGGGCAACGCTACTGCCCATGCAGTTGGCAAGCTGCAGTTGGGCGATGCTGATGTTGAATATCCGGCTTAAATTGGACATCGTATCGCCCGCCCGGACGATGTACACAACCCACCCGGCAGGATGCACGCATTGCGTTGGCAAAGACGCGATCGGCGCGGTGGTGTTCGTGGGCGTGCGTTTTGTGGAAGTGAGGGTTGGCTTTCCAGTCGCGGTCGATGGAGGCGTGGGTGAGAAGCGTGACGTTGGCGTGAATGAAGCCTGAATAATTGACACCAGGTTGCCGCCCGTACTGGTCAGACTGGGCAGCAGAGGCTGCGGCGTGTTCGTCATCGTCACCGGCAGGGCGCCCTGGAATGCGCTTGCAGGGGGCAGAATCAGGAGAACGGCCAGGAATATGCCCACCGCGCCAACGACTGCCATGATGGGCAGAATGACATCCCGTGACCTGCGCTTTGGCGCTTTGATGGGAATGGGGGCTGTGACTCGCGGTTCGAGGTGCGACCGGCGGGACTGTTTTGGATAGGCTGCGGGTGCGGCTTTTACCGCCTCCGCGGGCGGGGGTACGGCTGCGTTCGCCTGCCGCAGAAAGACCGGACATGTGGCGTGTTCAGCGCTCATGCAATATTTGCCCTGGTAAATTGTATCCACCGGCGCGGGAGTGTCGTTGCGATGGCACATATTCCGCAGCGAGGGGAACCCCACCGCGGTATAGCGATCCTCTTCAACTCCAATAAACGGGCAAATGTTATCACTCATGGTTCATAACCCTGTTGGTCGCTGTGTTTGATGGACAGCCTCCCCTGTGCTGTCGTTAGTTCACGCTGGTGCCGGTGTTTGATTCTGTGTCCGAGCGGCGTTCCACCGGTCCATGCGAGCTGGTTTTTCCGTTACTTTTCCCGTTCTTTCGTTCCTGCACAGGAGATTCACTTGTGTAGTAGGAATCATACCCCTTGTAACGCGGGTAGTAGTAATTGTTATAGTGCCGGTACCCGCCATAGTAATAACCGCGCGAGCGCGGAATGCTGTTGAAGACGATCCCTGCGACTTTAGCGCCTACCCGCCGGGTCTGCTCAAGGATGACCTTGATCGAGTCTCCGTGGGTTTTGCCGGGACGCACGATCAGCAAAACGGCGTCCACCCGGGCAGACAGGATCGACGCGTCTGACACCAGGAACGGAGGGCTGTCCAAAACAATGTAATCCACATGTTCCTGAGCTTCCGTCAGGAACTTAACCATCTTCTCAGAGGTCAACAATTCGGATGGGTTGGGCGGCAGGCTGCCGCTGGTTACCACCAGCAGCGGCGCGTCGGTGGGCTTGCGCATAATACTCTGCACGGTCTTGTCATGAACAAAGTAGTCGCTCAGGCCCACGCGGTTGGGGATATTAAAGTATTTATGGATCTGCGGCCTTCGCAAGTCGGCATCGACCAGCAGCACGCGCTTTCCGCTCTGCGCCATTACCGCAGCAAGATTGACCGCCATGGTGGTTTTCCCCTCAGACGGGCTGGCGCTGGTGACAAGCAAGGTGCGGATGGGTTTATCCACGCTGCTGAAGGCAAGATTGGTGCGCAGCGTGCGGAAGGCCTCCGCGACCGGTGAACGGGGTTGTTCGTTGACGAACACCGTATGGCGCTCTTCTTTCTTGACTTTCATTTGCGGGATATAGCCAATCACGGGTTGGTCGAACATCCGCGCCGCATCGTCGGGTGTCTTGATGGTGTCATCCAGAAATTCGACCAGGACGGCAAGACCGGCGGTGGCCAATAAGCCGATCAAACCGCCGATGATAGCCGAGTTCAGCGGGCGCGGGCTGATCGGCCCGGAGGCGGGCACAGCCATTTCGACTTGCACCACATTCGGCGTGGTGCGAAGCCGGGCAAGGCGCACATCCTCGTAACTGGCCAGCAGATTGGCATAGATCTGCTGGTAGAGCGCCAGTGTATTGTTCATCTGGTCCAGCCGCGATGTATCGACCGCGGATGAGGAAGGCGTTTCACCAGCCCCCACCAGGTTCAAGTACATTTCCTGGTAAAACTTTAAACTGGACTGTAACTGGTCCAGGCGAAGCTCTTTTTCCTGCAACATCGCGGTTTGTTCGGGGCTTGGCTCGGGTTGGATACCGGGCAGCAAGGGATTGGTATCCTGGGGTTCGATGAGCGTGATTTCTTTCTGTACATCGAGGATCGAGGCTTCCAGTTGTTTGATCTGGGATTCGATGGTGGTTTTTTGGCTGGCGTACGATTCCTGAGAAACCTGGGCGATCTCGGTTTGCAGGCTGGCGATTTGCTCTTCCACCTGTGAAAGCTGCAAGCGCAGGCTGTCTTCCGAAGTCGAGAACTGGTTCGACTGCAGGCGGTCATTCTGTTCGATCAGCACTTTCACCAGAATATTGGCAATATCCGCGGCGTGCACCGGATCGCTGTCAAGAACTTCAAGGCTGATTAACTGCGTATCGCGGACGATCTCAGCCGTAAACTGGCCTGCGCTGACAGGATAGCCAAGCTTTTCTGAGGCAGCCTGGATCACCGGCTGGGTTTTGAGCAGCAGGATATAGGTTTGCGCCAGTTGCTGGTTGCTCAAGTAGGAGATATCGTTGGCAACCGTGCTGGCCGGGCGGTTGAAGAGCATTTGGGTGGAGGCAGAATACACCGGCGTTTCCCGCGAGGACAGATAATACCCACCGGCAGTACCAACAATCACTCCCAGGATCACCAGCCAGGCCCATTTTTGTGCAATATAAAAGTATTGTTTCACATCCATGATAACCTCTTCATCGTCCGGTTACTTTCCTGCGCGCGCCATACAGGCTCCGAACGCTTCTTCACTTTAATTATGCAACCGATTTGACCACAGCGCAGACAACCGCGTTGATTTGCTCATCCGACAGTGATGGATACAGGGGGAGCGTTACTTCGCGGCTGGCGATCTCTTCGGTAATACCCAAGTCGAGCGGTTCATTTGAACGGTGTGCCTGGAAAAGGTGAATGGGCGGGTAGTGGATGCTGGTCTGTATACCCTCTGCCTTCATCTTTTCCATGAATACCTGGCGGTTCATCCCCCTGGGCAGTAAGATCGGAAAGATATGACCGGATGAAATTCCAGGGTGCGTTTCGAACGGGATAGTGATCTGCGGTACGGCCTCTTGCAAGGCAGAACGATACTGCTGCGCGATATCCCGCCGGCGCTGGTTGCCCTGAGCGAGCTTATGCAGTTGAGCAATCCCCATCGCGGATCGAATCTCGTCGATACGATAATTATAACCCAACTCAACCACGTCGTAACTAAAGGCATGGCCTTTGTGGCGGTCCCAGGTGAGGCTGGTCATGCCATGCGAGCGCAGCAGGCGCAGCTTTTCCGCCGCTTGCGGGTCGTCGGTTAACACCATGCCACCTTCGCCGACAGCCAGGTTTTTGTTGGAGAAGAAGCTGAAAGCGCCCACCAGGCCCCATGTGCCCATATGGCGGCCGTCCAAGTAGGTGCCGGCTGCGTGCGCGGCATCTTCCAGGATGATGAGATGATGGCGGTCGGCGATGGCTTGAATGGCGGGCATATCGCAGGGGTAACCTGCATAGTGCATCACCATGATCGCTTTGGTTTTCGGCGTGATGCTTGCTTCGATGCTGGCGGGTGAAATCGTCAGATCCTGCTGGCTGCAAATATCAGCGAAAACCGGTACAGCGCCCACGTAGCGCACCGCGTTCGCGGTGGCCACAAAACTGAGCGAAGGCACAATGACCTCATCACCTGGGCCAATCCCGGCGGCCAGGCATGCCAGGTGCAGCCCGGCGGTGCAGTTTGTGACTCCGAAGGCATACTTTGCCCCGCAAAACGCTGCGAACTCCTGCTCGAACTGCTGCGAGCAGGCGCCCATGGTGAGCCATTTGCTGGTGACGACGGACTGCACGGCTTGCAGCTCTGCGTCGTCAAACTGTAAATCACTTAGGGGAACATTCCAGGTCATGTACTTTCCTTTGTTGTGGGCTAACGCGCCAAGTAACGGTTTGACCCGTTGATTGCTCCGCCATGATGCCGGAGTTCCGATAACCGGTTTTTCAAGGCATCCCATTGTTCTGACTGGGCCAGATTGTCCAAATCGTCGATCAGGCTTTCGGAGGTCTCCGCCAGCGGTTCCGCTGTATCATCCAGGTTCAAGGTATTGGCGATGGTAAAGCTCTTCTGCAAGGTATTGAGAATGTCGGGCAGAATCACCACAATCGACTCGCACTGGTTGCAGATTCTCAGGATCCGGTTGCGGTCCTGGGCGGTAATATTGGTGATGGTAAAGAAGATGACGCCAATATCAAATTTCTTGGCAAGCATTGGAATCTGGCTGGTGGTGCCGATAACCCGATGGGTCTCGTATTTCAGGCCCAATTTGCGCGGATCATCATCCACAATGCCAACCACGGTGAACGCCCGCGAAAGCTTGCTCTGCCTGAGAAACCAGGTGGCGACCATGCTGTTTTCACCAGCGCCGACGATGAGGATGCGTTCGCCGACCGCGCTGGCGCCTCCGCGCATGCTAAGCCAGCGCGAGGCGAAACCCGTCAGCAGGCGGTCTTTGTAGCGCATTACAACAAATCCGCTGAGCGTAACCAAAGCCGCCATGACAAGCAACCCGTCTGGCAGCCGGTCGAACCCAGGGAACAGGCGTTTGAACGGATAGATCGCGATCAGAATGGAAATCGCGGTCGATAACCCAAGGCTGAGCACATCCGAGGCCGGGGCGCGGTTCCATTCCACGGCGTATAAACCGAAGGCTGCGTTAATCAGGCTGAACAGGAGCGAGATCACCAGCGCAAACCCGATGGAAGGCAATATGCCGATATCCAGCGGGCCGGTACTACGCCAGATGAGTCCGGCGAAGCCCAGCGAGGCAAAGGCAACCAGGGCATCCACTACCAGCCAGGTGAGGTAGCGGCTGGTGAAATTGGCCAGGGGTCCCCAGTACAGGCGGTACTCGGGGATCGGCATTTGTTTGATTTTTGGCAGCAGCACCACCAGTGTCCAGAAGATGATATCCAGATCGGTCAGGAAGGTGCGGTTCTTAATGTACAACATGTCCAACCGCAGCTTGGAGGGCAGGATGTCGCGCAGATAATCATCCAAAACAGAGTGCTGGTTTTGGAGTTGGGTTTCTTCATCCCGGAAGAGGATGGTGGCCGGGCTTGTGATCCCCGGACGCACGGTGAAAAATTCTCTGCGTATCGACTGCGGCCAGCGTTCTGAGATTACTGGATCTTCGGGGCGCGGGCCAACCAGGCTCATGTCTCCCACCAGCACGTTCCAAAGCTGGGGCAGTTCGTTGATCTTTGTATTACGCAGCCAGGCGCCGAAGGGCGTGATGCGCGCATCCCCTTTGCCGGTAACTGGCGAGCCCTGGTAGCTCTCCGGCTTTTCGTACATGGTGCGGAACTTGAGGATGCCAAAGATCTTCCCATCGCGGCCAATGCGCGGCCCGCGGTAAAACGTGGGGCCGGGCGAATCACGGCGCAGCCGGTAGGCGATCCAGATAAACAGAGGCGTAAGGAGTAGCAGCCCGAACAGCGCGGCGGTGATGTCCATGCCACGGCGAAGGAACGCGTCCAGAAGAAGCATGCCGGAAAAAGTCTTTGTTCTCGGTTGGTTTATGCTGGCGTGCAGCGGTACGCTTGATTCGCTCATTATTTTTCTTTTTTCCTGTCCCCAGAAGAAACATGAGAGCAAAATTAATGCGATTGTATCACGGTGCAGCTTTGCCGTATCTTACAGTTTGGTAAACGCGAAAATCCATTCTGGTGTCTGTTACAAGATTTACACCAGATGGAAGTCATGCAGCAATGGGGTTTGGCGTTTTCGTCGAGTGGGCGGCGTAGTAATTAATATGTAAAGCAGGGCTATTACGATAAATATAACGAGAGAACGGAAAATTTATTACGGGAATCTGAAAAATACACAGCAAAATCGTCCTCCATCAAGCAGATTGATGTTTACAAAGTTTCATAACCCCCGCAACGCTCATGCGATGTGGTGAAAATCGAACCCTGTCAGCGCCGATCAACCGAGATTGCTTAGGCTCTTAATTCCCGTAATATCGGCTGGTGCAGATGGCGGTTGGTGGCCAGAATGCTGCGTCCAAAGACGTCAAACGGGCGCCCGTCCCACAGCGAAACCTGCCCTCCGGCCTCAGCAAGGATCAGCGATCCGGCGGCTACGTCCCACGGCTCGATCTCCTGCTCCCAGTAGCCGTCCAGGCGGCCGGCGGCTGTGTGAGCAAGGTCGGCGGCGGCGCAACCATCGCAGCGCACCGACACGGCGCGCTTGGTCATGCGTTGGTACTCGCTCAGGTTGTCGTCGAGACGATCCCACACGCCATAGGGAAAACCGCTGGCGAGCAGCGCCGAACCCAACTCGCTCGTATCGCTGACATGGATCGGTCGTCCGTTGAGGAATGCGCCCTTGCCAACCTCGGCGGTGTACAGTTCGTCCAGTAGCGGGTTGTAGATCACCCCCACCACCGGTTGGCGGTCGACCACCAACCCGACTGAGACGCAAAACAGCGGGTAGCCATGAGCGTAGTTATTGGTGCCGTCCAGCGGATCAACCACCCACAACCGGCGGGCATCCGGCCGGACGCGCGTGTTTTCTTCGCCGTAGTAACCGTCGCCGGGGAAGGTATCCAGCAGCATCGCGGAGATCAATTCTTCGCAGCGGCGGTCAACGTGGGTCACCAGGTTGCCGGCGCCTTTCAATTCGATCTGGAGCGGCTGGAGATAATTCTGGCGCTGGAGTTCCCCCGCAGCGCGGGCGGCCTGTACGGCGATTTCGAGTTCGGTAGGCATGAGGCAATAACGACCCTTCTTTGGTAAATGTATTCTTGCGCGATTAAGTGTAACCCCAAGCAGGCAAAATGGGGCGCGGTTACGAATAATTGTAGGGGTGGACACGCAGTTCACCTGCTCCAATTTGATCAGTAAGTTCATAAACGAATAATGATGTATGGCGTTGATCCCACCCCCTCCAACCTCCCCCCAAATCGCAAAAAAAAGCGATTTAGGGGGAGGCTAACCCACGTGGCAGCCCAGAACATGGATGGAGCGTGACGGAAGTGGTTTCGCCTCCCTCTATTTCCGGTTTTTGAAAATGGGGGGAGGTTGGAGGGGGCGCCTGTGTAAATTAGATCATTAATACAATTGTTGGAATAAATGCAGGGCTGTGTCCGCCCCTACAGAACGAACAACAACGAAGACATCTACACCGCGGGCAGGTGGATGGTGAAGGTGCTGCCCGCGCCAAGCTGGCTCTTGACGTTGATGTAGCCCTGGTGCTGTTCGATCACCGCGCGGGCGATGGACAGGCCGATCCCCGCGCCGCGAAAGAGCCGGTCGCCAACCTTGTCGATGTGGAAGAAGCGGTCAAAGATGAACGGCACCGCTTCTTCGGGAATGCCGACTCCATCGTCTTCGACGACCACCGTCACGCCACCCGGGTCGGGCACGACGTCCACGCGCACCTCGCCGCAGGGGTGGCTGAATTTGACCGCATTGTCCAGCACGGCCAGTACGGCGCGTTCCAGGCTCTTGACGTCGCCGCGCGTTTCGGGCAACCCGGGGGCGATGTTGACCTTCACGCCAACTGTGGCGGCCGTGGTTTTGCCGTTGAGTCTCTCCACCGACTGCATCACAATCTTGCCCATATCCACCGGACGGAATTCGGGCAAGATCAGATCCATTTCCTGCAGAAAGAGGATGTTGTTGGTGATGGAAATAATATCCTGCAGGTTGCGCGAGACGGTTTCGAGGGCGCTATTCAGAGCGTCGGTCTTGAGCATTCCTGAGCGGATCACCTGAAGGAAACCGCTGGCGGTGGCCAGCGGTGTGCGCAACTCATGCGCAATGGTGGTCAGAAACTGGCTGCGCGCGTGCTCCTGCTCGGCGAGCTGCTGGTAAGCTCCAGCCAGCTCCTGGGCTTTGTAGCGCAGATCTTCAATCGCCATCTGGTCATTTTCACGCAGCCGGCGGCTGACCTCTCGCACCATGGTGAGCGAGAGGATGTTGCTACTCTGCAGCAGGTTGTGAAAATCGTCTTTGTCCAATTCCAGCACGCGGACATCGGTGAGAGCCGTCACACTCGCCCCACGCGGCGCGTTGTGGATCAGCGCCATTTCTCCAAAAAAGTCGCCCGGCTGAAGAGTCTTCAGTGGGCGCACTTCGCTGGCATTGATGCGTTTAGTCACCTGCACGCAGCCCTCCAGCAGCACATAAAAAACGCTTTCCAGAGTATCTTCGTGGCACAAAACGGTTCCGGCAGGGTAGACGCACACCTGCCCGGCGGCGCTCATTTCACGCGCTTCCTGCTCGGCAATACCTGGAAATCCACGCAGGAGTACATCCACAGGCGAAATACTGGCGAGCATGCGCCCTCCTGATCTACAACGCTTCTTGGTTTTGGGTCAGCGTATCGGCTGAATATTTCCTTAATTATAGGAGGCTTTGTCTTTTCCATGCGCTACTTTTCCGACCTAACGAACTTGTAAGGTCGGAGAAAAGCGGATCAGGTACATGGCGATGCCAAACGCGACCGCCACGTTGAGCGAGCGCTTGAAACCCAGCATGGGCAGCGATACCACCCTGTCGCACAGCGCCAGCACGGCCGGGTCAACCCCGGCCAATTCGTTACCAGCCACCAGCGCCAGCGCGGCGGGCGGCTGCCGCACAGCATCAAGGATCGAAACCGAACCGTGGCCGCCCTCCAGCGCCCACACTGCCAGCCCGCTTTTCTTCAGCCGTGCCACGGTCTCGGGCGCATTGGTGGCATAGCTCCACCGGGTGACGAACTCGGCGCTGAGCGCGGTCTTGGCGACTTTGGGGTTCTCGGGAGTGGGGGTGATGCCGCACAGGTGCGCGGCTCGGATGCCCGCTCCATCGGCGGTGCGCAGGATCGAGCCGACATTGAACGCGCTGCGCACGTTATCCAGCACAATCTCCACCTCCGGCCCGCTGGCTACCATCGCATCCGGTTCCACGCGCTGGCTGGCAAAGGGAGCGTCCGCGCTGTGCAGCGGCGCGGTGCAGCGCGGGCAAATGCGGATGCTTGCGGCGCGCGGCGCGGGGAAGCGCAGGCGGCATTCCGGGTTGCTGCACTGCAGGATGATAAACATAGCGGTTTATTCGTACACTTTGGTGATTTCGTCGCGCATCGGGCGGGGCAGCAGGCTGCGCTCACCTTCGCCGGCAACGCGCACTTCCGGCGCGCCCTCCGCCACCAGGCCGATCTCGGCGCAGTCGATGCTGGCGTGTTGTAGCGCGGCGGAAATCGCCTGCGCATCCTGCGGTGGGGCCGTGATCAGCAGCGCGCCGGAGGCGATGGTGGCCAGCGGGTCCAGTCCGAACAGGCGGCAAATGCGCCCGGATAACGCGGGAATCTTTACCTGTCGTGGATCAAAGATGATGGTATGACCGCATGCCTGGGCCATTTCCCACAGGGCGGCGGCCAGCCCACCTTCGGTGGGGTCGTGCATGGCCGTCACATTGCCGGCCGCCACAGCGATCTGCGCGTCACGCAGCACGCTGATGCCTGGCTGGTAGAGGAAATTCTGCGCCGCGCAAACTTCCTCCGCGGTGAAAGCATTTTCCAACCGCTGCGGAAATTCGCGCGCCAGGATGGCGGTAGCTTCGACCGGCACGCCTTTGGTCAGCAACACGCGGTCGCCCGGCCGCGCGCCGAGGGGCGTGATCAGTTTCTCGCGGGATACTTCGCCGATCAGCGTGCCAACCATGATCGGCCGGTCCAGGCCGTAGGTGATCTCGGTATGCCCGCCGATAATGGTGACGCCCAGTTCGCGGCAGGCCTGGTAAGCCTGCGACGAAATCTCCTCCACCAGCGCGGGGGTCGTGCGGCGTTCGGGCAGCAGCAGCGTGGCCATGTACCAGCGCGGCGCGGCACCAGTGGTGGCGATGTCATTGGCGGCGATCTGCAGTGCGTACCAGCCGATGGCGTCGGTGACAAATGTGATCGGCTCGGTCTTGAGCACCAGCAGACTTTCGCCCACATCCAGCACGGCGCAGTCGAGGCCAATACCCGGGCCGAGGATCACGCGCGGGTCATGGCTGGGCGCTTTCGAGAGCATTTTTTCAAGCAGATCTGGGGGTAGCTTGCCGAGGGGAAGGATGGTATGTTGATCCATGCTGTGCTTTCAGTAGACGAACTCGCGGATATCGTAGCGGCTGATATGCGGCGTGCCGCCTTCTTCTGAAAAGACCAGAGCCCTTTCGATTTGCTCGGCCTGCCGCAGCCGTTCCTGCGGCGTCAGTGGCTGCAGGCGGGCGTCGAACGCGTCGCGGGTGTACTCGAGGCCTTCGCTTTCGATCAGCTCGGAAAAGTAGACGATATCGTCCAGGTCAAGCCCCATCGCGTTGATGGCGGCAATGGTATCGACCACATGCTCCCGCGCGTAAGCCTGCCCGCCCGCACCGAGCAGCACGATGATGCCCACGGCAACGCCGGCGCTCTTCATGTTGCGCACCGCGGCGATCACGTCTTCGGGTTTACCTGGTTTTTTCAAGAACTGGAGCAGGCGCGCGCTGCCACTTTCCATGCCGACATAAACGCGTTTCAGGCCGCGCCGCGCCAGCTCGGCAAAATCTGCGGCCGACTTGCGCTCGCCGCTGAAGCCGTCCAGAAAGGCGTAAATGCCGCCCAGCGCTTCCACATCCAGATCCTCGTGGATGATATCCAGCAGCGGCAGAAGGCGTGGCATGGGAATCACCAGCGCGTTGGCGTCGCCCAGGAAGATGGTGCGGCGCAGGCTCATGCCTTCGCCGAGAAACGCTGCCACCGCGCGTACATGCTCGCGGAACGATTCCGGGGTCTTGATGCGAAACGGCCGGTCGCGGTAAAAATTGCAGAACGTGCAGGTGTTGAACGAACAGCCTTCGGTGGCCTGCAACACCACGGCCATGTACTGGTCAGGCGGGAGAATGCCAACCGGTTTGTAAACCTGGTGATAGTGGGCAATATCGGCGGTATAGGCGCTTGCTTCAAAACCAGAGGCACTGGAGAGGAACTTCGTACCAATCTCGTCCAACAGACCGTTTAGTTCGACCTGACCTTTGTGCAGATCCTCTTGCAGTCGATAGGCCAGGTCACGCGCTGTTTCTTCCAGCGCGCGCGCTTCAGCGGCGAAAAGCCAGCGTCGATTGCGGCTTTCGGGCGTAGCGCCCCATTTGGCTACGATTTTCCCATCCAACCCGCGCCGGTAGGAGACGCCGGCCAGCATCGCCGTCCACAGCCGGCCGGCGGCATCGTAGCTGAACACCGTCGCGCCGGCGTCCTGCTGCAGGCTGACCGTCAGGCAGTTGGGTTTGCTGCTGATGGTCAGCGAGCGGTTTTGCCATTTTCCGAATAGAACCATTGCTATCCTGTCCCGCGTAGTATTGCGGTTGATTTTACCGTTTCCCGCGCCGTAGGGCAATCCAGATGCGCTGGAAGAGCAGACGCAGCCAGTCTCCGCGCGTTTTGCTCCACGCCCGCCGCGCGGCTTCGACTTCCGCCTGCTGCGGCGGGCGGCGGCCAAACGCCGCTCGTTGATACAGGCTGGTGATCTCCTGCGCGGCGTTGAGCAGCGGCGCGCGGGTTAAAAGCGTCCGGCGGTGGCGCTGCAGGAATTCACCGGGCGTGGATGCTGGCGATGCCTTCAACCCGGCCCACGCCAGCATGCGGCGCATGTTCCAGTACAACTGCCCGGACAACCCGCCGGCCGCCCCGCGGGTGGGGTGGATGAACAGGAAGTACAGGCCGGCCAACCCGCTGGTGACCATCAAACCTGCCAGGATCAGCGGCCAGGGCGAGCGCGGCGGAGCGGTGGGCGTTTCTGCCGGGGGCGGAATGGTGGGCGGCGCCTCCGGCGTGGGTTGTCCGCGCCGGCTGTATTGGAAAGTCGCCTGGCTGGGGGTCGGTTCAAACTCGACCCAACCGAAACCGGGGAAGAAGACCTCCACCCACGCATGAGCATTCGAGGCAGTGACGCGGTACGCCTGCTCCTGATAGTCATACATTCCGGCGGCGTAGCCGGTGGCCACCCGCGCCGGGATGCCCTGCGTGCGCAGCATCACCGCCATGGCAGACGCAAAGTGGGTGCAGTAACCCGCCTGGCCTTCAAACAGGAAGTGGTCGACAAAATCGCCTTGCGCGCTGGTTGGAGGTGGTTGGGTGGAGTATGAATACGTCTGGCGCAGGTAGTCTTGAATCTTGAGCGTCTTGTCCAGCATTCCTTCCGCGCTGCCGGCAATGCGCCCGGCGAGCTGGCCGACACGCGGGGGCAGCGTATCCGGCAGTTGCAGGTAGACCGCCGTGATCTCTGGCGGAATCTGCGGCGAGGCGGCGTCCAGGTCGTTGCCCGTGACCTGCGTGGCCCATGAACTCACCTGGTAGGTCGAGGCGCTGCCGCTGAGCAGGGCGGTATCATCCAGCGTGCGGTAGAGCAGGGCGGTGCCTTCACCGCCCTGAATTGGCTGGTTGGCAGCGAATAACTGTCCATCGTGCGCGGAAAGAATGTCATATTCCTGGTCCAGGCGGTAGCGCCCGGGCGGGGCGGCTTCCGGATTGCGCTGCGGCGGCTGGGCGTCAAACGAGCCGACCGGGCGCCAGCCCGTGGGCGTGTAGACGGTGTAGACGTTGCTGCGCCAGTAGTGCTGCACTTCGGTGACTTCGGCCGCGGCGCCGCTTTCACGTGGTGCAGGCGCGGGATCACTGGTTTTTACCAACATAATCGTCTGGTCGCCCTGGGGCAGGCCGCTGCGGAAATCCGAAAGATCCGGCGTGCGCGCAAACAACGCCGGCGCTTCGAATTTTGGCGGCGTGACCCCACCAAACAACTGCTGCGCGGCCGGTTCGCTCTGCTTGCGCAGGTCGCGCGCCACGCGCGAGAGCGCTTCCCACCCGGAAGGCGTGCCGAAGATGGTAACCATCAATGCCAGTGTACTGATCACCATGGTCACACCGATGGCGCTCATCACCCATTCGGTGCCCAGAAATTCGGGGTAGTCCACCTGGCGCTCGTCCCAATCGCGGTGTTTGAACTGGTAACCGGCGTAGAAGATCAGCAGCAGCGCCAGGATGAGAAAGACCCAAAACATGCCCCCGCCCTGCTGGCTGAGGTGATTGTTCACGCCCAGCAGCAGCGCAATCGGCAGAATGGCGGCATACACGCGCTGGCGTTTGAGCGCGTTCCACACCAGGTCAGTGGTCACCAGCCAGCCGAGCAGGCTGGCCAGAAACAGGAACAACCCGGTATCGTCCAGTGCTTTGCCGGCGCGTAGAGCCTGGTACCAGCCGCCAAAGCGCTGCACCAGTGTGAAGGCGCGCAGGTTCATGGTTTCCAACACGCCCGTCTCCGCAAAATCGGAAAACGAGGCCAGCACGGTGAAGATTCCGGCCATCGACAGCAAAATGACCAGGACCGCCAGATCGACTGAATAAAACCCGACCAGCCAGCCGGAAAACCGCGACTTTGCCAGCAGCCAACCAAACACCAGACCCAGGAAGATACTCTGCACGATGAGATGATCCGGCCAGACCCAGTTGGCCTGATCGACGCAGTATGCCAGAATGGCGGCAATGCCGCCCAGCAGCCCAGCCGGGATCCAAAATGTGCGCAGCGAGTTGGGCAGCCACGCCCGAAATCGCCGGTTCATGCGGTTTCCTCGGATGTTTCGCTCGCCGCGGCTGCGCGCGGCGACTGGCGCGCTACCACCCGCCCGGTGGCCAGGCTTTTGAATTCCCAACGGCGCAGCGCTCCATAGGCGCCGGAGATTGGCCGGACCTGACCGCGCTGGATGACCTGCGCCTGGATGCCGGCGCGCGCAAGGATCGGCAGCATTCGCTCAGCGCTGCCGCCGCTCCCAAACGACTGCGGGTCAAGCAGAACGGCCTGCGCGTGACGGGTGGAGTGCACGCCGGAGAGCCGTCGCAGTTCTGGCAGCCAGTTCATCTCCAGTGAAGGCGTGATCACCAGAATCATGTTGCGCGGGTTGGCCAGGTGGCGCATCTTTTGCAGCGCCCCCACCAGCGGGCGGTCATCGGCGGGCGTCAGCGGGGCGAGGGCTTTGAGGATGTCCCACTGGTGCTGCGGGCCACGCTGCGGCAAAATTACCACGCGCTCCGCCGCGTCGGCGAAAAAACCGACCGCGAGCTGGTCGCGCAGCAGCCTTGACGCCAGCGTGGCCGCCACCAGGATCATGCTCTCAAATGTCGAGCTATCGCCCTGGCCGCGGTGCGCCTGGCTGTCGCAGTCGGTCACCAGCCAGATGGAAGTGGCCGCCTCGGGTTCAAACAGTTTGACAAAGGGTGCATCCCTGCGGGCGGTGGTGCGCCAGTGCAGGTGGCGCAGCGGATCGCCGGCCACGTAGGGCCGCGCGCTGAAGGCGTTGACCGTTTCGGCGCGGATGGGCTGGTGCAGCGGACGCTCGTCGCCCTGCGCGCCGGAATACGGCAGCTTCAGATCGGGGAGTTCGGCCAGCGGGGGATAAATGAGGATATCTTTACGCTGCTGGTAAACTTTGCGCACGCGGAAGATGCCCAGCGGGTCGCCGCTGAGCAGTTCCCATGGACCCAGGGTGTACACCCCGCGGCGCGAGCAGATGGCGCTGGCGTGCCACTTGACGCTGCTGCGCGAGTCTGCGGCGCGCACACTGGCAATGGTATAGCCGGGGATATCTGACCGGTCGATAAATTCAGCCCACAGCAGCGGAAAGGCCGAGCGGTTTTCCAGGGTGAGTTCTTCTTCCAGTTCGTCGCCCACCTGAAAGGCGCTGTAATGCAGTTTACGGCTACCGCTGATGTGCAGCGCCTGCAGCCGCGCCCACAAAAAGGCCAGAACGATAATCCCCAACAGGGTTGCCATGCTCATGGCGGTCAGCCGGTTGGGGGTCGCCAGGTACCACAAGAGCATCACCACCAGCGCAACCGCGGGCAGCCACTGGATCACCTCGATGGTGGTGATGCAGTCTTTCTCTGACCGGCGCCAGATAGTGATGGTCTTTTTCATGGCGTGGACTGGCTGGTTCGCCCCGTGTTTACTGCGACCAGCGCGTCGGCGTACGCACCCAGCGGTGCTCGCGCAAGCGCACCATCAGATCAGTGTCCAGCGGGCCGAGCTCGCTGGCGCGGATGTTCTCTTCCACGTGATGCAGCTTGCGCATGCCGGGAATGACCGTGCTTACTTGCGGGTTGGTGAGAATAAAGCGCAGCGCAATCTCGGGCATGCTGTGTCCCTCCGGGATCAGCGGGCGCAGGCGTTCGGCGCGCTCCACGCTGGCTTTGAGGTTATCGGGCACAAAGTACGTATTGCGCCAATCACCTTTGGGCCAGCGGCTTTCGAGGGTCAGCTTGCCGGTTAGGGTGCCCTCGTCAAATGGCACGCGGGCGATGATGGCCACATCCTGCTCGGCGCAGGCCGGGAAAAGCTCGTCCTCCGGGTTTTGGTCGAAAATGTTGTAGATCACCTGCACCGCGTCGATCAGACCGCTGCGCACTGCCTGCACGCCGTTCCAGGGTTCCCAGCGGTTCAGGCTGATCCCCACCGCGCCCACCAGCCCTTGACTGCGCAGCGCATCCAGTTTTTTGGCCCAGCGGTCGTCTTCCACCCAGGCGTCTTCCCAGACGTGGAACTGCACCAGGTCAAAGCGCTGCAGACCGGCGTTTTGCAGGCTGCTGTGGATGTACTTTTCGATGTGGTCGGGCGGGAATGTGACATCCAGGGTGTACTCGCGGCGGCTGGGCCACTTGCTGTTGAGCGGCGGGATCTTTGTGGCTGTGTACAACCGTTTCTCGGGGTTGGCGCGCACCAACTGGCCTAGCAGGCCTTCGGAATGTCCGGCGCCGTAGGCCCAGGCGGTGTCAAAGAAGTTGCAGCCCAGGTCAACGGCGCGTTGGAGCGACTGCAACGACTCGGCGTCATCCGATTCGGTCCAACCACCCATGCCCCACATGCCGTAACCGATTTCACTGACAATCCAATCAGTACGTCCAAAACGGCGATATTTCATTGGAACCTCTCTTTAAGCGTATTCAGGCTGTTGATACTGGCGAGGGTCACATTTTCGGGGAGCGAATCCAGCGCAAACCAGCCGATCTGGCTGCATTTCTCCGGTTCGCGGATGTGTGGCGTGCCGGTCACGATGCGGCACAGGAAGGAGGGCGAAACCCAATGCTGGCCTTCAGCCGGCAGAATGTGGTCGACCACGTCCAGCAATTCGCCGACCTCGATTTCCACCCCATACTCTTCGCGCATTTCGCGACGAAGAGCCGTGGCCAGCGTTTCGCCAAATTCCACCGACCCGCCCGGGCATTCCCACAACCCGCGCTCGTTGTTGGCCTTCTCACCACGCCGCGCCAGAAAGACCTGGTCTTGCTCGTTAAGGATCACTGCTCCCACACCTACGCCAATATAGTCTCTTCCGCGTTTTCCGTTTTGCATGTTCTCTCTCCAAATCGATCAACGGTAACACAAGTATACTTGTGTTCAAGACAGGATGGTAGCAGCATGACGGGAAAAAGATACCCGATACCCGCCGCGGAAACGCGCGTGGAAATTGAAGTTGTGAATTCGCGCTTTATCGCCACGCTGGCGCCGGTGTTCAGCGTGGAGCAGGCGCGGGCGTTCATCGCGCGTGTCCGCGCCGAGTTCAACGACGCCAGCCACAACGTGCCGGTCTTTTTGGTGGGGCACGGCGCCAGCGTTACCGCGCACAGCAGCGACGACGGCGAGCCGTCTGGCACGGCCGGCCGGCCGGCGCTGGCGGTACTGCAGGGCAGCGGGTTGGGTGACGTGGCCGTGGTGATCACGCGCTACTTCGGCGGGACCAAGCTGGGAACCGGCGGCCTGGTGCGCGCATACAGCGATGCGGTGCGCGCTGTGCTGGAGGTGACCCAGCGCGCGGAAAAAATACCGACCCACACGGTGATGGCGGCATTTCCCTATACTCACGTGGAACGGGTGCGGCAGTTGGTGGTCGCGTGCGCCGGCCAGATCCTGGACGAGGATTTTGGCGCGGACGTGACCCTCACCGCGCGGTTTATGATCGAACGCTTTGAGGAGTTTCAATCCGGGTTGAGCGAGCTGACGCGCGGCAGCGTGCAGGCAGAAATCATCGAGACGAATATGGAAACCATTTTCCCCCTGGGCAGCTTCCCGGCCAGAGGCGACGAGCATGGCAACGCTCCGGCCGGTTAAGCGATCAACCGCCGGGGTGAGGGGGGCACCCAGGCGGTTGATCAAGCTTAGTATACATGATATTTTGGAAAGCGCAAGGGGTTTTGATCGGGTTTGTACAACCTGATTTGCGGTAAGATTGGGGGAAGATCAACACAGGAGGCAAACGCAAGTATGCAGTTCTATTTCATCCGCCACGCGCAATCTTCGAATAACGCTCTGTGGGACGCGACCAGAAGCTCGAAAGGTCGCAGCCATGACCCAGAACTTTCACCCACCGGCGTGCGCCAGGCCGAGCGGCTGGCGGCGGCGCTGGCGCACCGCGGCGAGCGACAGCCGGAGATCTGGCGCGATTCGCAAAACATCAACGGGTATTGGCTTACTCATCTGTACTGCAGCCTGATGCTGCGCGCGGTACAAACCGGCTCGATCGTCTCTGAGGCGACCGGCCTGCCGCTGGATGGATGGATCGACGCGCATGAAGAGGGCGGTTTGTTCCTGGAAGATGAAGAAACCGGCCTGCGCCACGGCAAACCGGGCCACACCCGCGCGCACTTCCAGCGCCATTATCCACGCCTGCGGTTGCCGCACGACCTGGGCGAAAATGGCTGGTGGGACCGCCCGTTTGAGGAGTATGCCGAGCGAGTGGAACGCGCGCAGCGTTTTTTGAACACGCTGCTGGAACGGCACGGCGGAAGCGAGGATCGAGTGGCGGTGATCAGCCACGGCGGATTCTATAACATCATCATGCACCTGATTCTGGGTATGCCGCTGGATCAGAAATACTGGTTCGCCATGAATAACACCGGTATCACCCGCATCGACTTTGGGGATGAACGCGTGATTGTATATATGAACTATCTGCGGCACCTGCCAACTCAACTGATCACATGATTTTTGCGCCGCACACAGTGGCGCTGGCTGTGCTATACTCAACAAAATCCAGCGGAGGGTACAATTTATGGCAGCGCATTATCAATTTGACCGTAGTGATGAGCCGATCCGGCTGTTCAAATCTGACTTTCTTGAGTTTTTTACCCATATCTCGCCGGTGGTGGTCACGATCATCTGGCTGCCGGTTATCCTGTACTTCCTCATCTCCGCGATAATAAATCACGTCCCTGGCACATCCTGGCTTTACATTCTGGTGGCGTTCCTGATCGGGCTGCTGGTGTGGACGTTTATGGAATATACGCTGCACCGTTTCCTGTTCCACTTTAAGCCGCGCAACAAACTGCAGGAGCGGATCTCATTCCTTTTCCACGGGGTGCACCATGCGCAGCCGCAGTGCAAGACGCGCCTTGTGATGCCGCCGGCCGTTTCCATTCCGATGGGGCTGGCGTTCTACGGGCTGTTCTACCTGGTGTTGAACGTGATCCTCGGCCTTCCGCATTGGGTCGCGCCGATGTTCTCGGCCGTACTGCTGGGCTACCTGGCGTACGATATCACCCACTACGCCACCCACCATTTCCGCATGCGCTCGGGGTATTTAAAGTTTCTCAAGCGCTATCACATGGCACACCACTTCCGCGATTGGAACGCGGCCTTCGGCGTCACCTCGCCGGTGTGGGATA
>CALDSL010000436.1 GCA_937920255.1 uncultured Anaerolineaceae bacterium
TGATCGCTGTGATCCGCTCGCCGGGCCGGCGCACATTTGGCTTTATGATGGGCATTACTGCCGGCGTGATGATCACGCTGTCGTTCCTGGAACTGGTCAACGAAGCCTGGGAACTGGCGGGTCCCTGGACGGCGACCATCGGTTTTGCGGCCGGATCCCTGTTTCTTTTTTTTGTCGACTTTATGGCGCCGCACATGCGCTTTGGCGAAGCGGAAGTGCGTAGCAAACAACCGCAGGCCGGCGAAGAGCGAGGCTTTCACCCGCCCCGCAGAAGACGCCGCTTCGGCCGCTATGAACACGGAAACCGCATCACCGACCGGCGTCTGCTACATACTGGTGTCCTGCTGGCAATTGGCATCACCATTCATAACATCCCCGAAGGCATCGCCGTGGGCGCAGGCTACATGCACACCCCGCAGTTTGGCCTGTTTATCGCCGCGGCAATCCTGATGCACAACGTCCCCGAAGGAATGGCCACCGCGCTACCCCTTTATAAATGCGGCATGCGCCGCCGTGATGCCTTCCGGGTGGCTTTTCTGTCCGGCCTGGCCGAGCCGGTTGGCGCGCTGCTGGCCGCACTGTTCTTGTCTTCGTTCGCCGCGTTCATCCCGGGCGCGCTGGCTTTCGCCGGGGGCGTGATGATGTTTATTACCCTGGATGAGCTAGTGCCAACCGCGCGAGAACACGGCCACCAGCACACCACCGCGCTCGGGTTCATCGTTGGCGCGATCCTTGTATTTTTGCTCTCCGGCATATTTAGAGTCTAGTCTCGTAATACTGCGATCAAATCATGGCCATTTCCATCTCACCCATTGGCATCATCCACACCCCCTTCCACTCGCCGGCGCAGACCCCGATCCAGTCGTCGCGCTCGCAGGCCGAGGGCTGGTTGGAGGTATTCCCCGAATTTGCCCCAGGGCTGCAAGACATCGAAGCCTTTTCGCACCTCATCCTGCTCTACAACCTGCATCAGACAGACCGCGTGGAACTGCTGGTGGAGCCGTTCCTGGATGACCAGCGTCACGGCGTTTTCGCCACCCGGCACCCATTTCGCCCCAACCATATCGGCATTTCGATTGTGGAACTGCTTGCGCGCCAGCAAAACCGTCTGCACATCGCCGGAGCGGATATGCTGGACGGAACTCCGCTGTTGGATATCAAGCCCTACGTACCCGACTTTGACCATCGCGATGCGGTCCGCGTCGGCTGGTACGAAAAGCGCAGCAAACCCTGACGGGCATCACAGTTCATATTTTGTTTTTCGCAAAAACAGCTTATAATCGAAACAGAACGAATACGCAAAAAACGCAATGACCAGGATGAGTAATGCCTGTGGCGCTGACAGAGAGAGGAAATCCAGGCTGAGAATTTCCTCCAGCAAAAGAGCATGAAAACCCCCTGTGAGCGGCAGCCGGAAAGGCGCAGCCCTATGAGGCTAGTCCCAAGTATGGCGAACGGATAACCCCGTTACAGGTGAATAGAGATGGTCTGGGAAGCCAGATCAATCTGGGTGGAACCGCGTGATGAATCTCATGCCCCAGCAGTGGGCGTGAGATTTTTGTTTTCCTAAGGCAATCATTCTGGAGGGTAGAACCGATGATAGACCAAAGAGAACAGTACCAAAATTCGGATTTATACCGCATTCGGCATTCCGCGGCGCACATCATGGCGCAGGCGGTGCTGGAAAAATTCCCGGACGGCAAAGTGGCCATCGGCCCGCCGATCGAAGAGGGTTTCTACTACGACTTTGAGCTGCCGCGCGCTCTCACCCCCGAGGATCTGGAAAGCATCGAAAAACGTATGCGCGGTATCATCCAGTCGAAACTGCGGTTTGAACGCAAAGTCATCAGCGCCGAGGAAGCCCGGCAGTTGTTCCACGACCAGCCGTTCAAGCTCGAGCTGATCGCCGGGCTGGAAGAGGGCAAGCTGGACGACGACGGCAACCCGGTTTCCGAAAAACCGGAGATTTCCATTTACACCCAGGGTAGCTTTACCGACCTGTGCCGCGGCCCGCACGTGGAAAATTCCGCGCAGATCAACCCCGCGGCGGTTAAGTTGATGTCGGTGGCGGGGGCGTACTGGCGCGGCGACGAAAAACGGCCCATGCTCCAGCGCATCTACGGCACCGCCTGGCACAACCCCGATGAATTAAAGGATTACCTGTGGCGTCTGGAAGAAGCCAAAAAACGCGATCACCGCAAAATCGGCCACGACCTGGATCTATTCAGCGTGGTGGATGAAATCGGCGCCGGTTTGATCCTGTGGCACCCCAAGGGCGGGAAAATTCGCAAGCTGATCGAGAACTTCTGGACCGAAGAGCACGAGGCATCTGGCTACGACTTTGTCTACACGCCCCATATCGGCAAGGCGCAGTTGTGGGAAACCAGCGGCCATCTGGGATTTTACAAGGAAAACATGTATGCGCCGGTGGATATTGAAGGCCAGCAGTACTATCTCAAACCGATGAACTGCCCCTTCCACGTTTACATCTACAAAAACCAGACGCGCTCGTACCGCGACCTGCCCATGCGTTACGCCGAAGAAGGCACGGTGTACCGCTACGAACGCAGTGGCGTGCTGCACGGCCTGATGCGCGTGCGCGGGTTCACCCAGGACGACGCGCACCACTTCTGCCGGCCGGACCAGATGCCCGGAGAAATCGACTTCGTACTGGGTTTCAGCCTGCACATTCTGCGCAGCTTTGGCTTCACCGATATCCACGCCTACCTGAGCACCAAACCCGAAAAATGCGTGGGCGAGCCGGAACGCTGGCAGGCGGCCGAGCTCGCCCTGGAAGAATCACTGAAACGCTCGGGCATTAGCTACCAGGTGGATCAGGGCGGCGGCGCATTCTACGGTCCCAAGATCGACTTGAAGGTCAATGACGCTATCGGGCGCGAGTGGCAGCTTTCGACCATCCAGTTTGACTTCAACCTGCCGGAACGCTTTGATCTCACGTACGTGGGCGAGGACGGCCGGCAGCACCGCCCCTACATGGTGCACCGCGCGCTGTTGGGTAGCCTGGAGCGCTTCTTTGGCGTGCTGATCGAGCACTACGCCGGGGCGTTCCCCGTGTGGCTCTCGCCCATCCAGGCCGCGCTAATCCCCATCGCCGACCGGCATATTGAGCCCAGCAAAGAAATCGCGGCGCAATTGCGCAAAGCCGGCCTGCGCGTAGTGGTCGACGAGCGCCCCGAGCGCATGAACGCTAAGATCCGCGACGCGCAGAACCAGAAGATCCCTTACATGCTGGTGATCGGGGATAAAGAGGTTGAAAACAGCCAGGTCGCGCTGCGGCTGCGCGGCGGAGAAAACCCCGGCCCCATGCCGCTGGAAGCGTTCATCCAACGCGCCAAAGAAGATATCGCCAGCAAGAAGTAGCATGGGTAGAGACGCAAAATCTGCGTCTCTACGATGGCCGCGCAAGGCAGGTTGTCTTGCTAAGATGCGAACCCATTACGATCGAAACGACAGCCGCCGGGGAGCTTTCGACCCCGGCGGCTTTTACCTTTACCGTTAAGCCAATACCGCACGGTGAGGGACTATTTTCCTCCTCCACCGCCTCCACCGCCGCCATTACCGCCGCCCCCTCCACCTTCACCGCCACCGCCTTCTCCACCACCACCTTCACCACCGGGGTTTGGTTGATTCCCGGGATCATTCGGGCCGCCGGGCTGGTTATTTCCGCCGGATCCATCGCAATCGCCACCATCACAGTCACCCGGACCCGGCCCAGGGCCATAACCGCTGCCGGGCGTGGGGGTTCCCTCTATCCATGGGTTGTTTCCACCCGGTCCAACAGGCGTACCGGTCAGGTTTGGCCCTGGCCCAGGCCCATATCCGCTCAGAGGAGTGGGCGTGCCGGTCGTCCACGGATTGCCGGGCGGAGTGCTGAACGGCCCAATCCCGGGCGCGCTGGGCGATTCATCGCCACCGTTTTTGTTTTGATTGCGCAACTGCTCACGCGTCGCGGTCGGGTTATGAATCGCGTCTTCGCACAGCTGCAAACGCTCGCGCAGCATCGTACGCGTGCGAACCAGGAACGCCTCGCTTTGCGGACCAGGGGTAGTCGCAAGATCAAGGAACTGCTGTTCCTGCTGGCGCAGCTGCGCGCGAATGCGTTCAAGCGACTGCGTCTTTTGCTCAATGGGCTGCTCAAATGCCAGCCGCAGCGCGTTTTCGTAATGCAACTGCATGCGTTCCTGCACCGCCGCGGACGGCACCCGGCCGGCCTGCAACATCGCCTGGATCTCTTCTCCACGGCGCGCGGCAAAGTTTAACGCCAGTTGCAACTGTGCCTCATCGTTTCCGGTCAGGCGAACGCGCGTATTTTCGCTCCACGTTTTGACGGCATACAAACCTTCATCAGGAAGGCTCTGCTGCGCCGCGGCGACGGTAATCCCACCACCGCTCAGGATCAACGTAATCACCAAAATGATCGTGCTCAGCGTACCAAACATGGGGATTTTCTCCTTTTTTGGAATGGACAAAACCGAACGGATTGCATGCATCCACCTGTTATGACGCGCGTTGGCGCGCGTGGATACTGGCATGCCGACCGCGATTTTTTGTGCCTGTTCCAAAAAGGCAGCCCGCCCGCGCGCGGCATTTTGCGCGTCGCGCTGCGGCTGGTCGCGTAATGTATTCAAATACACCTCCAACGTTCCGTCAGTCCCCATTGTCGTAGACATAGTCGTTTTCCTTCTCTTCACCCAACAAAACCCTGCGCAGCGCGGCCAACGCCCGATGCTGGAGCGCCTTCACAGCGCTGACCGGCTTATCCACCGCCGCTGCCACATCATCAATGCTCCAACCCTCTAGAAAACGCAGCATGATCACCTGGCGCTGATCCGGCGTGAGCAAGCGCAACGCGGCGCGTACCTGCTCCTGCTGCATATGCTGGCCGGCCTGGGCTTCAACGCGCATTCCATCCTGCTCTGCGAAATCATCTTCCAATGCAAGTGGCGGAGGAGGCTCGCGGCGATACTGATCGGTGATCCAATTATGCGCGATGCGATAGAGATACGCCTGCAAATGCTGGTCTGGTCCCTGCCCGGCACGTAACGCCTTGAGAAAGCGCGAAAACGTCTCGGCCACGCAATCCTCAGCCAGGCACGCGTCGCCAAGCAGCCGCATCGAATATGCATACAGCCCGGGACTGTAGCGGTCGTAGATCGCTCCCAGGTACTGCATATCGAAGGCTTTTGCGCCTCGCAGCAGGTTGGCTTCGCCGGTGATGTTCATGGTTCTTAGATTATGACGCGATTTATTGGTTTTGGTAACGGGGTACAAAGAAAGTGGTTCAATACCATCCGGTATGCCAGTAATATCAGCCGAATGGCCAGGTGGCTTTCCACCGGAAGGGTAACCCAAAATCCAGCGGAAGCCTGATCCGGGCGCGCGCGGCGTCGGTTAGCATTATCGCTATCGTAACCCTCGTTTGTTGACAAGGATGGAGAATGCTGCCTCGTGTGAACGACCCGGAAATCTGCGCTGATGTGCGCATGATTGAAATCGCGCCCTCGGCGCAACTGCTGGTAAAAATTCTGTCCGGCCCGCGCCGCAGCGGCCGGCAGGCGATCTACATTCACGGCGGCGGCGGGGGTGGGAACCACACCCTCATCGAGCGCCCCTCGCGACGGTTGATCCAGGCCGGTTATTTCGACACCATCATCCTCCCCGACCGGCGCGGCGATGGCGGAAGCACACTGTTGCCGCACAAGTTCACCATTCACGAACACGCCGAAGACATGCGCCTGCTGCTCGACCGGCTGGAGATTGCCGGCCCGGTCACGGCCATGGGCGTCTCGTACGGCGGGCCGATCGCCCTGGGGCTGGCCGGCATCGACCCGCGCGTCGAGCGGGTGGTGCTGGTGGCTTCCTCGCCCGCGCTCAGCCAGAACAACGGCGTGTCGCGGTTCCTGCTCAAAAGCGGGCTGCTGCACAACCTGATGCGGCTCGTCTACCGCGGCTTTTTGGGCAAGCTGCCGCCCGAGTACACCGACTTCGACCCGGCCTATGACGCCAAATCCTCAGCCGACCTGGTGAAGATGTTTACCCTGGCGCTCAAACGCACGCCCAAAGATCATCTCGAATCGTTTTTGTTCGCGCTCGAAGCCACGCTCGATGAAGCTCACGCCAGCCTGGCGGATAGCATCCGCCTGACGGTGCCGGTGATCCAGGTGATTGGCCAGCGCGACGAGGTGTGGGGCAGCCAATTGCTGCCCGAGTACACCCGGCGCTTCCCGGGCTTCCAGCAGGTGATCGTGCCGGAAGGACGCATCCACAAAGATGTGTTCCTCAAGCCGCTGGCGTTCCAGCAAAAACTGGAAGAAGCGCTGCGCGCCGAGTTTTCCTAGACCCACCCGACCAGATCAGCGCTACAATTAAGCCATCCACCAGACAGACGCGCGCATTTCAATACCGTCCATCTGCCTGCGAGGATGGCTCTTGTATAATCTGCGCACCGTTCAACCATAGACTTATTGTATAAACTCTGTACAATTCGTCCTGAAACGATACAGCGATGATTAGAGACTGCACGGGAGAATGTGGATGAACTGGCACCTGGTCGAGAAAGAAGAAGCGTTGCGCGAGCTGCTAAGCGACGCGCGCAGCGGACTGACCCCCGATGAAGCGCAGGCGCGCCAGGCGCGCTACGGCACCAATGAGCTACAGGAACGCGGCGGGCGCACCCCGCTGATGATCCTGTGGGAACAGCTCACTGCCACCATGGTGCTGATCCTCATTTCGGCCGCGGTGGTGGCAGCCGTGCTGGGCGATACCAAAAATGCGGTCGCCATCCTGGCGATTGTGATCCTGTACGCCATTTTGGGCTTTATCCAGGAATACCGCGCGGAAAAGGCCATCGCCTCGCTCAAGCGCCTGTCGGTGCCCAACGTGCGCGTGCTGCGCGGCGGCAAGCTGGCCGAAATTTCGGCGCGCGAGCTGGTGCCGGGCGATGTGTTCACGCTGGAGACCGGCAACGTGGTCCCCGCCGACGCGCGCCTGCTCGAAGCCGTCAACCTGCGCGTGCAGGAAGCCGCGCTGACGGGCGAATCGGAGCCGGTGGAAAAACACCAGGACAAGCTGGCGGGCGAAAACCTGCCGCTGGGCGACCGGCGCAACATGCTCTACATGGGCACCGTGGTCACCCAGGGCCGCGCGCTGGGGCTGGTGGCGGACACCGGCATGCAGACCGAACTGGGCAAGATCGCCGACCTGATCCAGCAGGCCGGCAATGAGCAGACCCCGCTGCAACGCCGGCTGGACCAGCTCGGCAAGATCCTGGCCGGGGTGGGCCTGGTGGTGGCGCTGCTGGTCTTCGCGCTGGGCATCTGGCGCGGCGACGACCTGCGCCACATGCTGCTGACGGCCGTCTCGGTGGCGGTGGCCATCGTGCCCGAAGGCCTGCCGGCGGTGGTGACCATCACCCTGGCGCTGGGCGCGCAGCGCATGTTGCGCCAGAACGCGCTGATCCGCAAGCTGCCGGCGGTGGAAACCCTCGGCTCGGTCACCGTCATCTGCTCGGACAAAACCGGCACGCTGACCGAGAACCGCATGAGCGTGGTGGTGCTGGACGTGGCCGACCACGTGATCGACCTGAGCGAAGAGATGAAGGGCAACACCATCACCGGCGACCGCACGGCCGGTAAACCGGTGCCCTCCCCGCTCTCGCTGCTGGTGCTTGCCGGCGCGCTGTGCAATGACGCGCAGTTGGTGGAAGACAGCGGCGATCGCTACCACACCATCGGCGACCCGACCGAGGGGGCGCTCGTCTCAGCCGCCGCCCGGCTGGGGTATTGGAAAACCGACCTGGAAGCGGCATTGCCGCGCGCGGCCGAGCTGCCGTTTGATTCAGAGCGCAAGCGCATGACCACCATCCACCGTTTGGAAGGCGGCGCGCTGCAGGAGCTGGCCGGGGTGGCCGCCGGACCGGCCGTCTACGCCGGGTTTACCAAGGGCAGCGTCGACGGGCTGGTGCAGATTTCCACCCGCATCTGGATGAACGGGCGCATTGAGCTGTTCGACGATGGCTGGCGTGCGCGGGTTGAGGCCGCCAACGAGCGGCTGGCCGGCAAGGGCATGCGCGTACTGGCGGTGGCTTACCGCCCGTTCGACAGCCTGCCGCAAGTGTCGCTGGAGGCGGTGGAACAGGACCTGATCTTTGTCGGGCTGTTTGGCATGATCGACCCGCCGCGCGCGGCGGTGCGCGGCGCGGTGGACACCACCCGCACGGCCGGCATCCGCACGGTGATGATCACCGGCGACCATCCCCTCACCGCCGCGGAGATCGCGCGCCAGCTTGGCATCGCCGAGAACGGGCG
>CALDSL010000437.1 GCA_937920255.1 uncultured Anaerolineaceae bacterium
GGGAGGTCCTCATCCACGATATACAGTTGCGGCGAGGCTACCGGCGGATCGTTGACCGGTTGGACTTCGATCAGCAAATTGACGACGGCGCTGGAATCTGTGCCATCGTGCACGCTGACCGGCACCAGGATAGCACCGTGCATATCAGGGTCGGGTGTGATGGTGTGGCCGCTGGCGGTGTAGTAGTAGCCCGGCAAAATGCTCAGGCTGAACCCGTCGGGGTAGGTGTTGTCCACGTCCGTGACGATCAGATCGTCAAAATCGATCACCAGCGCGACATCTTCGGCGGTGGCGAGCGGCACCTGGCTCACGATCACCGGCGGGTCGTTGACCGGGATGACCGTCACGTCCACGCGGATGGTGTCGAGCGCGCCGGCAGTGTCGGCGACCTGCACGATGAAGCTATCGTTGCCGTGATAGTCGTCGGACGGCCAGTAAAGCACATTCACGAACGAGCCTGTACCAGGCGCCACGGCCAGGCCGTGGCGTGGTGGAAAGGCAACACTCCAGGTGAGCGTGTCGCCCGGGTTGGCGTCGGTGGCGTGCAGGCTGAGCGCAAAAGCGACCGGCGCGCCCTCCTCCGACATGGTGACGGACACGGTTTCGCCTTCCTGGATCACGGGCGGCTGGTTGGGCATGGGCTGGGTGGTGAAGCGCCAGATTGGACTGCCGACCGGTGTAGAGCCATCGCTGGCCGAGGCGTACCATTCATACTGCGTGCTGTACGCCAGGCCTTCCCAGGTGATGCTGGCACTGCCGCCGCTGGGAACAGCGTTGGCCGTGCCAATAAGCGCAAATGCTGCGCCAGAATCGCCGGCCGGCCGGCCGTAAAAGGTCACCTCCAGCGCATCCTGGTTGGGGTCGTAGACGGACACTTCCAGCAGCGCGGATGAAGCGACGCCGGTAGTGGAATCGCCCGGGCTAACGAGATCAGGAAGAGCCGGAATTTCGTTCTCGGAGGCCTCCCCGCTGACGATAAGGGCGCGCGCCGCCGCACTCGGGCTGGAATGCAGAATCTCCCCGCTAAACGATCCACCAGCAGACGGCGCAAAGCGCGCGTAGAGGGTGGTTTCCGCGACGGCGCCGTTCACTGCCGGTAACACGAGCGAACTGGCAAAGCCGGTATCGCTGGCAGTGGATACCTGGAACCCGGTGGGCGCGGTGACGGTGATGCCGCCACCCAGGTTGCGGCCGGAGACGGTATAACTCTGCGCGGTAGAAGGCAGGTTTCGCGTGGTGGTAAACCCGGCCAGCGCGCCGGTGGTGGTGATGTTTGGCACGGAATTGGATTCTTCGGCCAGCATGAACACGCTGGGCCCATAGGCCTGCCCGTCGAGCACGCGGAAACGCACGGTGAAATCACCGTCCGCGCCGGGCTGGATGCCGGTCCAGCGCGCCACGATACCGTTTACGGTGTTATCACCGCCATCGAAGACGGTGGTGTCGCCGGGAATTGCCGTATCGCTGACCTGCGCGCCGTTGGTACTGGCGTTGGTGACGACGCTGTTGTCGATATCCTCAACGGTCACCTGCGTGTTACACGAATCTGATGCCGAGGCGCGGTTGGCCGTGGCAGCAAAGGTATAGATCTGCTCGGGATTCAGGCCAGTGAAGGTCAGCACCACGCTGGCGGTGGGCGTGGTCATGCGCACGTTGCCGGTGATATTGGCCATCCCGTAGAAGGAGGCATGGGCATCCGTGCCTGCGTTGGGAATCGCGCCGGTTGTGGCGGCGGAGGTGGAAGATGCGCTGATGGCCACCGAGGCAGGCAAAATCATGGCGCTGTCGTAAGCTCGCAACGCGTACGCGGGCGCGCTGGTGGAACACAGGATTTCATTGGTGCGCGCCGGGTTGGCTACCCCGGAGACGGAGCAGTCATTATAAGCTCTCCAGGTATAGGCCGCGCCGGTGACGGCCACCGCAATGGTTTCCGCCCCGCTGCTTTCGTGCAGGATGCTGCCGCTCGAACTACCGGCGACGGCGCGGTTGAGGCGCGCGTAAACGCGCGTAGCGTCCAGCGTGCCGGCCGAAGGCGTAAGAGTCAGCGAACCGCCGAAACCGCTGTCAGCGGTGGTGGAGATCTCAAACCCAGCCGGCGCGGTGACAGCAACATCGCCTTCCAGGTGGCTGCCGGAGACATGGTAACTCTGCACCGGCGAAGGAGACCCACCCGCGGCGGTGAAATACACCAGGCTGCCGGTGATGCTGATCTGCGGGCCGTAGGCGGTGCCGCTGACGGGCATTTCCATCGGGTAGGCGCCCGCGCTTGTGTGCGTGATCGCGCCGCTGGAAGCGCCCATCGCCACCCGGTAGAACCGCACATACACCGGCGTGGCCGGGACTGCGCCATCTGCCGGCGCCAGGGACAGTGTATCTGTATATGGCCCGCCACTGGTGACCGAAAGTTCGAACCCTTCCGGAGCGGTGACCAGCAGGTCTTCGGTCAGGTTAGTGGCGGAGACGGCGTAGCTCTGCTCGGCAGAGGGTTCTCCAGCCGGGGTCGAGAAAGCGGTAAGCGTGCCGGTGGTTTGGATCGCCGGGCCGCTGGCGGCTTCTTCGGAAAGCAAAAATACTGCCGGGCCATAGGCGCCGTTGGTGCTATTCGCCGTGACCACAAAGCTGCCATCCACGCCCGGGTTGATGTTCTCCCAGCGGGCAATATAACCGGTGGCGGTGTTAAGCCCGGTAGAAAAAGCGGTGCTTTCCGGCGTTGTCGTTGTGCCGGCGCTGCTGGTGTTGGTAGCGCTATCCATACCAGAAATGGTGAAGGTGGTCAAGCGGCTGGCATAGGTTGCGTTGCCGCTGTTGGCAGTGGTCGCGAAGGTGTAGGTACGGCCGGGGGACAGGCCTTTGAAGGTCAGGCGGACATATCCTGTCGAAGCAGTAATGCGCACACCGCCGACCATATTGATCAAAGCGGAGGGAAATACGGCCACCGCGTCGCCGGCAGTGGGTAATGTTCCCCAGGTCGAAGAGGAATTCTGTGGGGTGACGCTGTTGATCGCCACGTCGAAGGTGACGCCGGTAGCGGAGCCATCCGAAGAGCGTACCAGGGCATTGCCCGCGGAGATGGCGTCACAGCCCACCGTGGTAATCCCGCTCGAGGGCTGGCCGGAGAGATATTGACAGTCGTTATAGGCCGTCCAGCCGGCGGCGGCCTGGGCGCTCAGCGCCCGACCCGGCTGCGGGGCAACTCCCGACCAGCGTGCATCCCCCACGCGAACCGGGCGTGGCGAATGCAGTACACTGCAGAAAGCAAATACAAGGGCCAGAACCAGCCGCAAGGGCGCATGGAAGCGCCTGTGCACACCCGACGCGAAAGCATACATTGCAATCCCCTCCTGGACGATCGAACGGTTTGGCAGCAATATGAAATTGGCAAAATATTGTGTGATCTGAATTCGAGCAGGAACTTGTACAGAACGAGCAAGTACAAATGATCAAAAGCTAGCTATTCACTGTTGGTTGGCGCGCACGGTAGCGTTTTGGTTACTGCCTGTCACCCCCTGGTTATTTTTCGGTTGGATACGGTAATTATATCATTTGTTTTTCATTGTCCAGTGAAAAAACCATATCAATTATGACAAATGAATCAACGACGACAACCGCGCGTCTACCAACCACTTACCCGCGAAAGTGGTATAACTACTCCACACCTCTGACCGCGACCGCCCGATGCGCTTATTCTTCCGTTATCTACTCGCCCGCTCGTTTTCCGCCCTGATGACGCTGGTAATCATCACCGCCATCCTGTACGCGGTGGTGATGATGAGCCCTGTGGAAGCGCGCGCGCAAATTTACATCCCCAGCGGCGCCAATCTCGACCGGCTCACCAACGAGCAATTGCAGCAGTACATGCAGCAGATCATCGAGCGTTACGGGTTGAATGACCCCTACCCGGTGCAGTACACGCGCTGGATGGCCAATCTTCTGCGGGGCGAATGGGGTTACAGCCCGCGGCTGCGCGGCCCGGTTCTGGATGCGCTGCTGGCGCGCACGCCGGCCACGCTGGAGCTGACAGTGTACACGCTGCTGCTGCTGATCCCGTTAGGCTTGACGATGGGCGCGCTGGCGGGTTGGAATCGAAACCGCGGCCCGGATTATGTTTTCCGCGCCTCGGCGTTTGTAGCGGCATCGATCCCTTCGTTTGTGCTGGCGCTGGTGCTGCTGTCGGTATTCTATGTGGGATTGCACTGGTTCCCGCCCGAGCGGCTGGGATACCAGGCCAGCGCAGTGGTGAATTCCGCCGGGTTCATACAGTACACCGGCTTTCTAACGCTTGACGGCCTGCTCAACCAGCGTTTTGACGTCAGCCTGGATGCTGCCCGGCATCTGGTGCTGCCGGTGCTGACACTTGGACTGGTGCATTGGGCCACGCTCGGGCGCGTGGTACGCTCGTCAATGATTGACGAGCTGCACAAGGAATACATCATGGCAGCTCGCTCGCGTGGTCTTTCAGATCGCAAACTGCTGTGGCGGCACCCCTTTCCCAATGTCATCGCCCCGGCTCTGGCCAGCAGCGCGCTCTCCGCGGCGGCGCTGGTGACGGGAAGTTTTGTGGTGGAGCGCATCTATAACATTCACGG
>CALDSL010000438.1 GCA_937920255.1 uncultured Anaerolineaceae bacterium
GACGTCGACCTGTCGATGCCGATTGAGGAGATCAAGCATTTCCTGCCGCCCGAACACAGCGACCCGCAGGTGGTGATTGGCTCGCGCGAGGCGCCCGGCGCGGTGCGCTACAACGAGCCGGCGTATCGCCACTTTATCGGGCGCGTGTTCAACACCATGGTGCGCTGGATGGCGCTGCCCGGCCTGCAGGATACACAGTGCGGCTTCAAGCTGTTCCGCGGCGACGTGGCCGAGCGTGTCTTCCCGCTGCAAACCCTGACGGGCATGTCGTTTGACGTGGAAGTGCTGTTTATCGCCCGCCGCATGGGTTACTGCATCAGCGAAGTGCCGGTCAACTGGTATTTCAACGCCGACAGCCGCGTCCGCGTGGTGCAGGACTCGATGCGCATGGGCTCCGACCTGCTGCAGATCCGGCGCAACGCGCGCCAGGGGCTGTATGACGCGCCGCTTCGATCCGGCTGATCTGCCGGCCTGCCCCGACCTGTGTTTTGAACAACCGTTGTGGGATGCCGGTTTCCTGGCCGTCGCCGGGCTGGATGAGGCTGGGCGCGGCGCGTGGGCGGGGCCGGTGTGCGCCGGGGTAGTGGTGCTGCCGCCCGCGCGGCGTGATCTCTGCGCGCGGCTGGCCGGCGTGCGCGATTCAAAGCAGATGACCCCGCAGCAGCGCGAGCGCTGGGTGGCTGTCATCCGCGCGGAGGCCGCCTGTTGGGGCGTGGGGTTTGCCTCGGCAGCCGAGATCGACGCGCTGGGCATCCTGCCTGCCACGCGCATGGCCATGCAGCGCGCCCTGGCGCAACTGCCCGCGCCGCCGCAGCACCTGCTGCTGGATGCGCTGCGCCTGCCCGGCGTGCACCTGCCGCAGACCGCGCTGATCAAGGGCGATATGCGCTCGTTGAGCATCGCTGCCGCCTCGGTGCTGGCCAAAACCGCCCGCGACGTGTACATGCAGGCACTGGAAGCGTTGTACCCGGGTTACGGTTTCGCCGCGCACAAGGGCTACGGCACCGCCCAGCACGCCGCCGCGCTCCTGCGCCTCGGCCCATGCCCGCTCCATCGCCGCAGCTATGCGCCGGTGATGCGGGTGGCTTAGATTTTCGTAGGTTGGGTTGAGCCCGAAGTGACTTGGCCGTAAATGATCTAGTGGGCGAAAACCAACGCTTTTTGAGATTATCGTAAAGAGCGTTGGGTTTCGCCCACGTTCAAGGTTGATGGTGGTGACACTTTGGGCTCAACCCAACCTACATCTAACTGTCATTGCCCTGCCCCGCGCAACGGTCACAAAAAGGCTCCCACGGGGGACCGTGGGAGCCAGATGATATAGGAGACTCGCGTTTCTAAAAATTGCGGTCGCGCGGGTCGTCCTGGTCGCCTTCGAAGCCGCGGCGGATCTGGTCCGGGTCATCATTGATGTCCACGTCGCCCGCGTACGGGTCTTCGTTGCGGCCGTCGCGCAGCTCGCCGGTATCGGGGATGCTGCTGTCATCATACGGTGGCAGATTTTCGCGCGTATCTTCGATGCCCTGGTCGGATGCGAAGCCGGTGTCGGGGATATCGCTGGCGGGGGGCACGATGCCGCTGCCCTCGCCGCCGCGCCGCAGCAACGTCTCGCCACCGGTGTTATGGCTGCTCACCCCGCCCGCCGGGAAATCGGGTTCCGTGCGGGTAGGGCCGCCGGTGGCGGGAACCGTGCCGGTCGGGCCGCGGTCTTCCATTTCGCGCAGCTTTCCGCGCCAGCTTTCCAACTGCCGCGCGGCCACATCGCGGCCGCCCAGACCAAAGGCCAGCGCCACCGCCACGGCCACCGCGCCAAACAGCAGGCCAAAGGCCAGGTTGACGATGTCTTCACCCAGGCCCATCTGGCGCAAGGCCAGCGCGCCGGAGAAGACGATGATGGCCACGCGCGCGGCGGTGGCCAGGATATTCGACTGGCTGGCGCCCGAACCGCGGATGGCGCGGTCGGCCAGCGAGGCCAGGTACAGCCCCAGGCCCAGGATGGCCAGGCCGAGCAGGATATTGCCCGCCAGCTCGAGGAAGCTGGCTACCATGGTCGAGATCACCAGGAAACCAAGCATGTTGGCCGCCGCGATCACGCCGAACAGCACCAGCGCCACCGTCACGATAGTGCCGGCCACGCGCGAGGGGCTCCAGCCGGGCGCGGCCAGGTCGGCGCGCGTGCCGGTGGTGGGCAGCGGTTCGGCGCCCATGCGCGGGGTCAGATCGGTCAGGCCCAGGCTGCGGAACAGCCGGTCAAACCCGATGCCGGCCAGCAGGCTGGCGACCAGGTTGCCCACCAGCCGCGCGGCAAAGTAGGTCAGGGCGATCAGCACCACCGCGCCGAAGATGACCGGGATGGCGTTGAGCACCGTGGTCAGCATGGCCGCCGCCGGTTCCGACACGGCAGGGATATCCAGCGCGTTCAGCGCGGCAATTGCCACCGGGATCATGATCAGCACCATCACCAGCGTGCCGAGTGCGTTGGCCAGGTTGGGGGCGTTTTCGCCCTGCGGCAGGCCCACCTGCTGACCCACGCGGTTAACGCCCACGCTGTTGAGCAGCCCCACCACGATCTGGCGCACGATGCGCGCCGCGAAGTAGCCCACCGCAAGGATCAGCCCTGCCGCCAGCAGATTGGGCAGGAAGCCCAGCACTTCGTTGACCATCGTCTGCACCGGGGCGAGGATGCCGTTCAGGTTGAGCGCGCCGAGAATGGCGGGCAGGAACAACAGGAACACCAGCCAGTAGACCACATTGCCAATCGTCTCGCCCAGCGAGACGCGGCTCTTGGGGCTGACTTCGGCATTTTCCGTTACGCGCCGCGAGAGCGGCGAAGCGCCCACCACGCGGGTGATGATCATGCGCAGGAAGGTCGCCACCAAAAAGGCCACGAACAGCAACACCACTGCGCTCAACAATGAAGGCAGGAAGCCGATGATCGAGCTGAGCGCCAGGTTGAGCGGGGCAGACACGACCGACAGGTTGAGCACCTGCAGGAAGGCCACCACCGCGAACAGCATAATAATCCAGAATACCGCGGTACGCACCCACCGCGTCACGCGCGGGCCGTCAGCGGCGGTGTTCTGTTCGGTGCGCAGCATGCCGGCAATGCGGTCATCCACATTGGTGCGCTCCAGCAGGTTTCCTACCAGACGCGAAACCAGATAAGCAATCAGCCACCCCACCACCAGCACGGCCAGCGCCGCCAGGATGGTGGGAAGATACCCGGTAAATGCAAGACCCAGGTTGGTAAAGGGATTATCCATAACCGTTACTCCTTGAACAATAAGAATTTGATTTGGTTTCTTTGCACGGTGGACGCAGACCGTCCAATATAATTAGGCGTGATGAAAAACCACCCCAGATTTATGATATAGAAATAGCGGTGAAAATAAGAGAAGGACTTTCCCTTAAATACAGCAGGGAAAGTCCTATTTTGCATTAAAACAGAATCCGTACGATGTTGGGTGCGGTCGCTTTTCAGACCGCACCCAACATCTACTCCTTATTTGCCTCCACAATCTCCTGCATATCCGGGGCGATATACGTGTTCGGGGGCAGGGTGGTGTTCTTGGGGATCACCACAATGCCTTCGCGCACCACAAAGGTTTCGCCGTTGTAATCGGGAAAATCGGGCGGGAAGGGCTTGATCACCGTGTTGTGACCGATGCGCGCGTTCTTGTCGATAATCGCGCCCTCGATGCTGCTGTTGCTGCCAATACCGATCGACACCGCGTCGGGGTCTTCTTTGCACGGCGTGTCGTAATAGTCGGAGCCCATCATCACCGTGTCTTTAATGAATACGTGGTCATGGATCTGGCTGCGCACACCGATGACCGAGTTGCGCACCTCGGCGTGGCGCAGGAAACAGCCTTCAGCCAGCAGCACGTTTTCCAGGCGCGTATCCTCGAGGGTCGAGCCGGGCAGGAAGCGTGAGTGGGTGTAGATGGGCGCGTGCGGGTCAAAGAAGTCGAATGGCGGGTCCGGGCGCGCCAGCATCAGGTTGGTTTCGTAGAACGAGCGGATGGTTCCAATATCTTCCCAGTAGCCTTCGAAATCGTAGCCGAACACATTCTTGGTGTCGATCGCGGCCGGGATCACCTGCCCGCCGAAATCATCGTATTTGTTTTCGCGCAGCATTTCGAACAGCACCGGCGTCTTGAACAGGTAGATGCCCATCGAGCCGAGGAAGGGGCGCTCGGGGTCGGGCC
>CALDSL010000439.1 GCA_937920255.1 uncultured Anaerolineaceae bacterium
CGGCCAATAATCGAACGAATCTGCTATAATCAGACCCTATAGTTTCAAAACAGGGAATATGGTGAACGAAAAACGGGTGTTGGTGCAAATCAAGGGCATGAAAGACGGCCTGCTGGTCACTCTGGGTGAAGGAACGTGGCCGGAACTGCGCGCATCTCTCTTCCAGCATATTGCCGAACGGGAGGCCTTCTTCAAAGGCGCAAAGCTGACCCTGGATGTCGGCAACCAGATCATCCACGCCGCCGAAATGGGCTCGCTGCGCGACCAGCTTTCCGAGATCGGCGTGTCGCTGTGGGCGGTGTTGAGCAATTCGCCCACTACCGAGCAGACCGCTCAGATGATGGGGATTGGCACGCGCATTTCCACCCCGCGCCCCGAACGTTCGATCCGCACCCTTGACACCAACCTGACCAATGGTGAAAGCGCCATCCTGGTGCAGCGCACGCTGCGCTCGGGGTTCAAGATCTCGTACCAGGGGCACGTGATTGTCCTGGGCGATGTCAACCCCGGGGCGGAGATCATCGCCGGCGGGAACGTGCTGGTATGGGGCCGGCTGCGCGGGGTGGTGCATGCCGGGGCGGAAGGCAACGAAAAAGCAGTCGTCTGCGCGCTGGAGATGGAACCCACGCAACTGCGCATAGGAAGCCAGATTGCGATTACCCCCAAAAAATCGGGGAAGCATTCACCGGAAATGGCCAGCGTGCAAAATGGCCAGGTGGTCGCAGAACCGTGGAACACAAGAGAGCGATAAGGGAGGAAAATGGCCACTGTATTGACGGTGACATCGGGCAAGGGTGGTGTTGGTAAAACGACCACAACCGCCAACCTGGCGGTTGCGCTGGCCCTGGGAGGCCAGAAGGTGGTTTGCATCGACGGCGATATCGGCTTGCGCAATCTGGACGTGGTGCTCGGGCTGGAAAATCGCATCGTGTACGATCTGGTGGACGTGGTGGAAGGCCGCTGCCGCCTGCGACAGGCCATGATCCGCGACAAACGCCTGCCGGAACTGTTCCTCATCCCCGCCGCGCAGACCCGCGACAAGAGCGCCGTTTCGCCCAGCGATATGGTGCGGCTGTGCGATGAACTGCGCCCGGAATTTGAATGGATCCTGATTGATTCGCCGGCGGGCATCGAGCGCGGTTTCCGCAACGCGATTGCCCCGGCGGATATGTGCCTGGTGGTGACCAACCCGGAGGTTTCTTCGGTGCGCGACGCCGACCGTATCGTCGGTCTGATCGAGGCCGAAGAAAAAGGCCCGGCGCGGCTGATCATTAACCGCCTTAACCCCAGCCTGGTGCGGCGTGGTGATATGCTCACCGCCGACGACATCCTGGAACTACTGGCGATTGAACTGGTGGGAATTGTTCCGGAAGATGAAAACGTGGTCATCAGCACCAACCGCGGCCAACCGGTGGCGTTGGACGGAACCAAAAGCCGCGCCGGACAGGCATTCCAGAATATTGCCCGGCGGCTGCGTGGCGAGAAAGTCCCCTTCTTGAACCTGGAAGAAAAGCAAAACTTCTTCTCCAAACTGTTTCGATTGAACCGGTCGGAAGGAGCTTAACATGGCAGGATGGCTCGATCGTTTGCTGGGTCAAAAAGAGACCAGCGCTTCCAAAGCCCGGGAGCGCCTCAAGCTGGTGCTGATCAACGACCGCACCGATTTGACCCCGGAAGCGCTGGAACGTCTCAAGAATGAGATCGTGACGGTCATTTCGCATTACGTCGATATCGATCCGAACAATATCCGCATCGACATGACCCAGGAGGGTCGTGAACAGCGTCTGGTGGCCGATATTCCCATCCGGTCGAGCGGCCACCGGCGGTAAGAGAAGCTCGTATGCTGCGAAAGCAAATCTGGCGACATTTTGATTACTGGTTATTCGGCGCAGTCATTATCCTGTGCATTTTTGGCGTTGCCATGGTGCGTTCGGCGATTGCGGGCAGCCCCGGCCTGGAAGGCCTGGACCGGCGCCAGTTGATTTACGTGGGCGTGGGTCTGGTGGTCATTCTGGTGACGGCCGCCATCGACTACCGTTTCTGGGCATCGCTGGCCAAGCTTATGTACGGTTTTGCGGTGGTGGCGTTACTGGGAATTTACGTGTACGGCACGGCTGCGTTTGGTTCAGCGCGCTGGCTGGACACAGGTGTATTTTTTATCCAGCCCTCTGAGCTGGTGAAAATTATCGTAATTATTGTGCTGGCCAATTATTTCGCCAGCACCATGCACCAGGAGCGCAACATGCGCTGGATCATCAACGGCTTTGCGCTGGTGTTCGGCGTGGTCGTCTGGATTTTGCTCCAGCCCAATCTGAGCACCTCGATTGTGATCATGGTGCTGTGGTTTTCGATGTTATGGATCGCCGGGCTGCCGCCCAAATACATTCTTATCTTTGCTCTGGCCGGGGTGGTATTGGGCATGGCGGCTTTCCCGTTCCTGGAAACCTACCAGCAACAGCGTATTCTCAACTTTATCTTCCCTGATCCCAACGCGCGCCACGGCGCAACCTACAACGTTGAGCAGGCGCTGATTTCGATCGGCTCAGGCGGCTGGACTGGCATGGGCTACGGACACGGCTCGCAGGTGCAGTTGCGTTATCTCAAGGTGCGCCACACCGACTTCATCTTCTCGGCCATGGCTGAGGAATTCGGCTTTATTGGCACCACCCTGATTATCGGCCTGATCGTTTTTGTGATCATCCGTTGCCTGCGCGCCGCGCGCCTGGCAGCCGATCCATTTGGCGGTTTGATCGCCTACGGCGTCGCGATCCTCCTGTTCTTCCAGACGATTGTGAACCTTGGCGTAAATATGAAGGTCATCCCGGTCACGGGCCTCACTTTGCCGTTTATCAGTTACGGCGGCAGCTCGCTGCTGTCGCTGGTGCTGGGCATCGGCCTGGTGGAGAGCGTGATCGCGCATCACAAACAACTCGATTTCTGACGGAGGGGAGAACAGCATGGCTACTCCTGGCAAACCTGCGCGCGTGCGCTTTGCGCCATCACCGACGGGTCATCTCCACCTGGGTGGAGCCCGGACCGCGTTATACGATTATCTGCTGGCGCACCAGACCGGCGGCCAGTTTATTTTGAGGATTGAAGACACCGACCGCAAACGCTTTGTCCCCGGCGCGGAAGAAGAGTTGATGGCCGGCCTGCGCTGGCTGGGCCTGCAGTGGGATGAAGGCCCGGACGTGGGTGGCCCCTACGGCCCGTACCGCCAGTCAGAGCGCAAGGAGATCTACCAGAAATACGCCCGCGAGCTGGTAGAGAGCGGTCACGCCTATTACTGCTTCTGCTCGTCGCAGCGTCTGGAGCAGGTGCGCCAGGAACAACAGAAGCGTAAAGAAGCCACGCACTACGACCGCACCTGCCGCGACATTCCCCTGGAGGAGGCCGACCGGCGCATTGCCGACGGCGAGCCGCATGTGATCCGCTTCAAGACACCGCTGCAGGGCAGCACCACCGTGACCGACCTGCTGCGCGGCGAGATCACGCTGGATAACCGCCAGTTGGATGATTACATCATCGTCAAATCCGACGGGCTGGCGCTGTATCACCTGGCCGCCATGGTCGACGACCACCTGATGCAGATCACGCACGTCATCCGCGGCTCGGAATGGCTGCCGACCTTCCCACTGCACGCGCTGATCCTGCGTGCCTTCGGATGGGAGGAGCCGGTGTTCATGCACCTTTCGGTGTTCCTCAAACCGAGCGGCAAGGGCAAGATGAGCAAACGCGAGGCGGCCGACCTGACCAAAGACGGCTACTCCATTTTTGTCAAAGACCTGGAAGGGTTGGGGTATCTTCCCGCGGGCGTGATCAATTGGATCGCGCTGATGGGCTGGAGCTATGACGGACAGACCGAATTTTTCACCCTGCCGGATCTGGTGGAGAAGTTCAGCCTGGAAAAGCTCAACCCCTCGCCGGCGGCGAT
>CALDSL010000440.1 GCA_937920255.1 uncultured Anaerolineaceae bacterium
TAACGGGAGGAAAGAATGGGTAAGTTTTTGATACGGTGGGTGATCAACGCGATTGCCCTGTACGTGGCGGTGACGATTATGAGCGGGAACGGCATCAATCCGCAGAGCACGCACCCGGTGTCGATCATCTGGCTCGCGCTGATCTTTGGGCTGGTGAATGCCTTGCTCAAGCCGATCGTGGGCTTTCTCACCTGCCCCCTGATCATCCTTACGCTTGGGCTGGGTACGCTGCTGATCAACACGCTGATGTTCTACCTGGCCGGGCTGATCGGCACCAATTTTGGCGTGGGTTTCACGGTGGACGGGTTCATCCCAGCCTTCCTGGGCGCGCTGATCACCACGGTGGTTTCGATCGTGCTCAACGGCCTGCTGCGCGACGAGCGGCGGAGTTAATACCGGAAGCAGACCCCCCTCCAGCTCCCCCCATCTTCAAAAACCGAAGATGGAGGGAGGGAAAGAGCGGCGGCATGGAAAAGCTCCATGCCGCCGTTGTTTATTAACAGGTTGAATTGCGACCGCCGTACGCTTCGACGGGGCTCAGCGTACTTGTGACTATTCCGGCAGGGTGAAGCGCAGAATGCGCATGTTGCCGGCGTCGCTGGCCCACACGTGGCCTTCGTTATCGACGGCTACGCCGGAGGCCAGGCCGAAACCGTCGGGGCCGGCGCTGTAATCACCCCAGGCGCGCACGAAGACGCCATTATTGTCGAACTGCAGGATGCGGTAGCCTTCCGGATCGTTGACGAAGACGTTGCCGTCATTATCCACGGCGATGAAGGGTTTGTTATCCAGGCTTTGCCCCAACCAGGCATTGACCTCCCAGTTGCGTAGCGGAAAGTAATTGGTGCCAGTCGCATCCGGCTGGAAGACCTGAATGCGCTGGTTCCAGGTGTCGGTCACGTAGACGTTACCCTGCGCGTCGAGCGCCACGCCCACCGGCTCGTCGAACTGGCCGGGATCCATGCCGGCCGTGCCAAACTGGGCGATGTAGTTGCCGTCGGCGTCAAAGATGACCACGCGCTTGTTGCCGGTATCCATCACGTAAACGTTACCGCTGGCGGGATCCACCGCCAGGCCGCGCGGGCCCCAGAAGGCGTCCGGGTTTTCGCCCTGGCCGAAGTAGCCCCACATGGTCACAAACTGGCCGGCGGCGGTGAACTTCTGCACGCGGTGGTTCCAGGTATCCGAGACGTAGACCGAACCGTCGGGTCCGATGGCAATGTCCCACGGCTCGTTGAACGAACCGCCGGGAGCGTTGCCCTGGGCCACATCGGCAAAGGTGCCCCACGCGTTGATCATCGATCCATCCGGGTTGAGATGCTGAACGCGGTGGTTGCCCGAGTCGGCCACGTAGAGCGTGCCGTCGGCGGCCACGTGCAGCCCGCGCGGGCGCTGGAACTGGCCGGGTTCAGAGCCCGGGATGCCGAAGGACTGATCCGGCAGAAGATCAATGGACTTCTCCAGATAGGGATCGGTGCTTTCCACCACCGGCAGGGCCGGCGACGCGCCGTAGTTCCATATTTGCGCCACCACGTCTTTGCGGATGTACATGCGGAAGCGGCTGCTGGGCTGCCAGGTGTTGAGCTTGAAGGTGTCGTTGTTGGTAATGCGCGAGTAAGCGGTATAGTCGCGGTTGAGCCAGATATCGAAGATGGCGGCGCGCATTTCGCGGTTGCCGATGGCATAGGCGATGCGCTCCCAGTTGAGGTTGTAGTAATCCTGGTTGGGCCACCACAGGCGCATGTACTCGGTGTAGACGAAGTTATCTTTGGTGATCGAATCGAGCTTGCCGTAATTCTTCTCGGAGGCGATGATCACCGGGGAGTCGCGCAGGTCGCGGGTGGGGTTGTCGGTAAACCAGCGCTTGTTGGGATAATCGCGGAAGTACCACCAATAGGGGTACAGCGCGTCGGCGTCGTAGGCCACAGAAATATCTTTACCGCCGGTGGTGCGAAGGGAAATCTCCTCCACCTGCTCCAGAATATCCTGCGGCCCGCGCGCGGCGTGGGCGTAGACCAGGTATTCCAGCGCGGTGTCATAGTTGACGTAGTTGGCAAAGTAGGCGGTGCGCGCGGTGAGCACGGCCATGAGGGCAAAGAAAGTGACCGTGACAAGGCGCAGGATATTGCCAGCCGAAAACTCGCGCAGCAGCCAGACGATCCCACCCGCGGTGGCAGCCAGCATCACCAGCCCGAGGAGGAAGTTGTTGGTGGCCTCAAGCTGCTCGAGGGTGTTGCCCTGGAATGGCGGCTGGGTGCCCAGCAACCCGCCCAGCACCGCGGCGGCGCTGGTGAGGAAGACGGGGATGAGCAACAGCGCGATCAGCCCGCGGCGGTTGAAGACCTGCTTCCACGGTATGCGGTCCACCAGAAAGCCGATGCCCCAGCCGGCGGCCAGCAGCAGCGGCAGGGCAATGTGCACCGTGAGCCACGGCATTTTTTCGCCGGCTACGCTGTAGGCCAGCAGCGCGGTGACAGACCAGAATAACAACATCGACAGCACTGGCAGCCGGCGCGGGTTGGGGTCATCCATTTCGTCGACGGCAGGGACAGCCTCTTCGCCGTCCTCGTATGCCGGTTCGTCGGATATCAGGACTGGCTCCTGGATGCCTTCCGAGAGCGCCGGCTCGACCAGCAGCCGTTCCTCGCCTTCCGATTCACCTTCGAGCGCCAGGTCTTCCGGCTGGCGGGCGGGGTCCATCCCCGGCAGGGTGGTAAAACGCCGGTGCCGGATGCCAAAGTACAGCGCCAGCAGCGTGCCGAGCGCGCCCAGGTACTCGTATATTGGCACCTGGAGCAAGGCGTAGTAGTAGAGCGGCTGGCTGCCGCGCTGCACCTCCTGCTGCGAGAGCCAGTAGCCCA
>CALDSL010000441.1 GCA_937920255.1 uncultured Anaerolineaceae bacterium
GGTTGGCGCGCTCGGCCTTGGAGCGCAGGATGGCAATGCGCGTCTCCAGGTCGGGGGGCTGGATATCGACCGTCAGGCCCCACTCGAAGCGCGAGCGCAGCCGTTCTTCCAGGGTCACCATGGCCTTGGGCGGCCGGTCGGAAGACATCACAATCTGCTTGTCCTGCCCGTGCAACGTATTGAAGGTGTGGAAGAACTCTTCCTGGGTCGATTCCTTGCCGGCGATAAACTGAATATCGTCAATCAAGAGCACATCGATGCTGCGGTAGCGCTCACGGAATTTGTCGGTGGTGTGCGAGCGGATGGCGTTGATCATGTCGTTGGTAAAATCTTCGGATGATACGTATAAGACCTCAAGGCCGGCCTGCTGGGCGCTGGAACCGATGGCGTGCAGCAGGTGGGTTTTGCCCAAACCGACGCCGCCGTACAGGAACATGGGGTTGTAGGCGCGCGCGGGGTTCTCGGCCACGGCCATGCAGGCGGCGTGCGCCAGGCGGTTGCTGGCCCCCACCACAAAATTATCAAAGGTATAGCGGCTCTGGATCGTCTGGCAGCCGCCGCGGGCGGGGGCTGCGTCCTGCGGTTCGTCGTCGGCGCTGGCCTCTTCCGGCTCAAAATCCTTCTGGTACACCACGAACTCCACCGACTGGGGGGAAGCCATCATCCCCGAAAGCAGCCGCGTCACCGTGGACGAAAGGCGGCTCTCCAGCCAGTCGCGCGCGTAAGCATTCTGCACCCCCACTGTAAAGACATCCTTACCGTGACCTATCAGCTCGGCATTGCGCACCCATGTGTCATAAGATGCTTTCGACATTTCCATCTGCAGTTGGCCGAGCGTGGCCTGCCATGCTTGTTGAGCGTTCATTACTCCCTCCAGAAAGGCGAGTTTCTGGCAGCGTCACCAGGCATAGTGATAGAAATCCCACTGATTTGCCAGTGGGCTTTTTCCCTATCGTATCTCCGTGCGGCTACCGTATTACAATCAATAAAAGCCTGGGGAAACATCCCCTCCCATATTTGAACCTACCTCATTCTAACGGAAACAACTGTAACGAACAAGCGCATTCACCCTACGCTTGGCTAAAAAAACCGCGTTTTTTAAAGCAGGCAAACGTTAAAGACATCGGCGTTTGTTCGCCGTAGAATGTTTCACGGAGCGTACAATGAATCCCCGAATTAGTAGAGAATTTATCTCCTTTAACCCCCACATATGGGGGTCGGGGAGGCCATAGGACGATTCTGCACAAGCAGTGGAAGGCTATATAAAGAAATGAAAAAGGGCACAACCGGTTTTCTAACCGGATTGAAAGGTCGAAAACCGAATCTAAAACGGTCCAAATCCGCAAGCGGTTTGCCACAATTCGTGCAGCGCAGAAAACGTCATTCGTAGGGTTCTGTTGGCGGCTTGAGTAGACCAATATGGCGTATTACAAACCCACGGTGCAGGCTATCGAGTGCCGACAGCGCACCCTACCACGCCATTAATACGCAACGCCCAACCGCCGCTACATCCCCGCAAGCATCTCGCGCGCGGCTTTGCGGCCGATCTGTACCGCGAAGTTGGTGCCGCGGTCCCACGGGTACACCTGGCTCATGCTGGCGAAATACAGACCCGGCATGGGCGTTTGAATGGCGGGAATATTCTTCGAGTGGTTGATCAGCGGGATCGGCTGGGCGTAGGGTGTGCGGAACAGCCAGCAGTTCTTCACCCAATCGGGCCGGAAGGCCGGGTTGATGCGCGACAGGGCAGGCAGAAAGCGTTCCAGCAGCTCTTCTTTGCTCAGGCGGAAGTACTCGTGGTCGGGGTCGAGGTAATCGCCGCAGTAGATGATGTGGTCGCCGCCAAAATTCTCCGCCGGGATGAAATTGGTATGCTCCACCAGCGCCAGGAACGGGAAACCCGCCGACTTGGGAATGTTGTACCAGTAGTAGCCCTCCGGGGAAAGCTGCTCGCGCAGCGACACCACCATTACCACCGCGCCCATGCTCTTCAGATCCAGCAGGCCCTGCAAGTAGCCTTTTGGCAGGTCGGGGGCCAGCCGCGCCATCAGCCCGGGCGATACGGTGACCAGCGCGCGGTCGAAGCGCTCAACCGCCTCGCCCACCTCTACGTCCACCCCGCCGCCGGCAGCGGCGCTGATCTTGCTCACCGGGGTGTTCATGCGGAATTCCACTCCGCGCCCGCGCAGGTTGGCGGCCAGCCGGTCACAGAAAGCCTGGAAGCCGCCCTGGTAGGTGGCAAGCTGCGTGGTGCGCGTCTTCACCCGCGCCCAGAACCAGGCCATGTTCACATCTTTGTAGTGCCGCCCAAACTTGCCCTGCAGCATGGGTTCCCACTGCAATTTGTACAGGCGCGGGCCCATCCACCGGCGCAGCCATCCGTCCGCGGTGAACTTCTCCAGCGGGCGCCATTTTGCCAGGTAGCGCAGGTACACCGTCACCAGACCAAAGCGCACCATATCGAAGAACTTGTAGCCGGGGAAGCGCAACGCGGCCAGGGGCGAATCCAGCGGGTAGAATTTGTCCTGATAGTACATCACGGTCTTCGGCCGGCGCACGACCACGCCATCTTCCAGCCCCACCTCGCGCATCAGCCCGAACATCTCCGAATCGGACGTGAACCAGTGGTGGTAAAACTGCTCCACCGTCCAGTCCCAGTACGGCTCTTGAAAACCGGCAGCCAACCCGCCGACGTGGCCGGCGCCTTCAAAAATGGTCACCTGGTGGCCGGCTTTCTGCAGATCATGGGCCGCGGCCATACCACCCACGCCAGCCCCAATAATTGCTATTCGCATTTTTACTCCTATCGATTAGCGGGCCGGTTCGCCTTCCCGCAGTCCTTCCATGTCTTTCCCCCAGCGCAGCGGCTGGCGCAGGTAATAATACGCTCCCAGCAGCGTGATCGGGAACCACAGCGCGCCGTGCAGCACCAGCGTGTACCCGGCAGCGATCTCCCCCGGCACGTTGTAGGCCTGCAGCAGCGCGATCCCCGGCGCGTCAAATGTGCCGATATAGCCCGGCGCGGACGGCAGGGTGGTGGTCAGGTTGACGATCCCGTTCATCAGCATCAGCGCAAAGAAGGAAACCTCGAACGGGAAGGCGTGCATCACAAACCAGTACTTGCCGGTTTCCAGCAGCCAGATGACCACCGTGGTAAAGAAGATCATCAGCGCTTCCTGCGGCGAGCGCAGCGATTCGAGGCCCGAGAGGAACTTCATCGTCAGGCCGCGGGTGCGCTCGCGAAAGCGCTCTGGCACCAGCCGCAGCACGGCCCAGTCCACCAGCTTTTCGGTCACGCGCGGGAACATGGCCATCGCCAGGAACACCAGCAGCGCCCCAACGAACAGCACCGCGCCCCACAGCGCCAGGTCGCGGATGTTGATGGCGCCCACGAACCCCGAATTATGGGTCAGGCGCGCCAGCTCGGGCAGGTTGAAAAACACAAACCCCAGCATCACCACCGCGTCAAACAGGCGCTCCACCACCACCGTGGCCAGCGAAACCGAAATCGGCACATCCTCGCGCTGGCGCAGCACCGCCGCGCGCA
>CALDSL010000442.1 GCA_937920255.1 uncultured Anaerolineaceae bacterium
CCAGGTTGAACAGCACCATGTAATGCTGGCTGAGCCAGTAGGAGAAACGGTCGGCGCGGGTGATGATCTGGCCGCGCAGCATGCGCTCGCGGTAGCCGCTATCGCCGGTTTCCTGCAATTGCTGGCCACGCGCTGCTGCCGCGGAAAGCGCCACCTGCAGGTCCTGCCGGGTGAACGGCGGGCGCAACGAATACGGCCCCACCTGCACCACCGGCACGGCCTGGTTCAGGTAGGCAGCGCGCAGCACCGGGTCTTTGTCCACGTCAATCTCAACCAGGCGGTGCGGCACGGCAGACTGCAACGCGGCCAAATCGGCCACCGCCTGGTCGCACGTGGGGCACTCGCGGCGCAGCAGAATCGTCACCGTGATCATTGCGACAACCCAATCGTTTTCATGTATTCATCCAGCAAATCTTCCGATAGCTGGCCAATATGCATGGAGCGCAAGATACCATCCTTGTCGATGAAGTAAGTCGTCGGAAAACCGCGCACCATGTAATCGGCTCCAGTGCTCTGCGACGGGTCCAGCAAGATGCGGAACGGGATTTCGTTTTGCTCCACAAAATCCTGCACCATTTCTTTGCGTTCACCGTAATTCAAGCCCAGCACAACCAGATCGGGGGCGTAGCGCTCTTCAAAATCCGCAATCAACGGCATCTCTTCTTTGCACGGAGTGCACCAGGTGGCCCAAAAATTGAGTACCACCGGGTGCCCACGAAAATCTGCCAGGCTGGCGGTCGACCCGTCCAGGGTTTCCAGCGCAATCTCCGGAGCCGGGTAGCCGATCCCCAGTTTACGTGGTTCCACCGCCGCCTGGGGAGCGCTCTGGCGGTTGCTGACGAGGATATAGATGATCCCAATCAGCGACCCGATGGCCAGCCCGGCGATAAGCAGAACGATCTCCCTGCGGTTCATAGCGCTTTACAGTCCAAAATCGACAAACAAACCGAAGCGCGCCAGCAGGTTGAAGACGCCAAAGAACAGCATCAACCCTACAATAATCAAAATCACGCCCATCACAATTTCGACATAGTGCATCGCTTTGCGGTGCCTGCGCAGCGAAACCGTCACCCAGCCGATCCCCAGCGCCGCCAGGAGGAAGGGAATGGCCAGCCCGGCGGAATAGGCCGATAGCAGCTTCACACCGTCTACCACCGAGCCGCCCTGAAATGCCATGGTCAAAATGGCACCCAGCACCGGGCCGACGCATGGCGACCAGCCAGCCGAGAAGAACACGCCCATCAGCGCCGAGGACAGGTAGCTTCGGTTGGCGTCCATCTGCGTTTCCGGGCGCAAATCGTATTCCAGGAAGGGGATGCGCAGGATGCCGGTCATATGCAGGCCAAAGACAATCACCACCAATCCGCCGACTTTGGCCAGGATATCGCGCAGATCATAGAGGAATCCGCCGATGAAGGACACCGCCACGCCCAGCACCACAAACACGACGCTAAAACCCAGCACAAATGCCAGGCCGTGGGTAAAGGTCTGCCAGCGGCTGCTTTCCTCGGCGTCGCTGCCGGCCACGGCGCGGCCGCTGAGATATCCCACGTACGCGGGCACGAGCGAAAAGACGCACGGCGACAGAAATGAGGCCAGGCCGGCCAAAAACGCGAGACCCACGGTGACAGTCATCAGGCAACCTCTCGATCAAGCGACAACATCGACGATTGTTCCTCCCGGCCATTGCACGGTCAGATCACCGGGGTCGTATTCAACCGCCGGCGATGTCCAGCGGAAGATCCACTTGGCGTCATCCGGCCGGGCGTTGACACAGCCGTGCGAGCGCGGCACGCCATAATTGTTGTGCCAGAAGGTCGAGTGAATCGCGACCCCATCACCCGCGAACAGCGAGGTCCAGCCGATACCGGGGGTGTCCCAGCCGTTGCCGGTTCCGCCGCCGGCCATGTGCACCGATACCAGCTTGCGCCAGATGGGGTGCGGACCGACGGGGGTAGACCAGCTATCCGATGGATTGCCGTCCTTGTCGTACAGCCCGCCTGAGGAAATCTGGCAGAAGAACACTTCCTGCTGCCCTTCGAAGCAGGACAGGGTCTGGTTGTTCAGGTTGACCTTCACGTGCTTGTCCTGAGCGTGCGGGTTGATCGGCTCCATCTCTTCGTTGGTGAGCGGCCGAAAAGCCGCGGCATCCGCCCAGAACATATCGCCGTAGGAACCGTACTTCTCGCCCACGCGGTACAGGATTTGCCCGCTGGAATTGGTGGTGATGCCATCCACCCACATGATCTGGCTGTAATACAGCCGCGGCCGGGGAGCTTCCTGCAACCAGGGCGCGGCCGGTTTTTGCTGCACCAGGAAGATATCCACATATGGGACGCTGACCTCGCACCACATGCCCGAGGTTCCGTCTTTTTGGGTGGGCAGCGTGTCTACCGGCTTGTTGGGCTGGTAGCGCACCGGCTGGAACACGGGCGAGAACACCCAGCCTTTGGGGGTTTCCACCCAGCGGCGCTGCAGCGTGCTGCCCGGGTCCTGGCCCACTACTTCGCGCAGCCAGGGCAAAACCGTGTCTTCATACACCGACTCAACGATGGGGGCATCCGGATTCGGACGCGAGCGGATGTTAATAATCCCACCAGAACAGTTGCGTCCAAGCAGTTGGTCCTGCGGCCAGTCCTGCAGCATCTCGCCCCACGCTTCCCATGGGCGAAAGGCCAGGCTTGCCAGCCCCAGCGCGCTGAGTTTCAGAAAGTCTCTTCTGGATACCTGTTTCATTGCTCCAAACCCTGTGAATCCTGTTTCCAGTAATAAAAGCCCGATAATGGACGGGTCACGCAGTATTATACCGTATCCTCTCCGGTTGTCACCGGGATGGCCTGCGCATCCACCAAGGCGCGCACCTGCTCGATTTCAGGTCCCCACCAGGCGTCGCCGGGCTGGTATGGCACCGCCGCGCGGATGGCCGCATAGGCGCGAGCCGTGCCTGCGCCGAGTTTTGCGCCTGGCATCAGCCGCAGCCGCAGATCCAGCGCACGCGCCGCGGTGTACAGTTCGATGGCCAGCACCTGGGCGGTGTTCTGCACGATCGTGCGCGCGTGTTTGGCCGCGTTCATGGCGTTGGCATTATGATCTTCCTGCCCGCCCGAAGTCGGCAGCGACAGCACCGAGTCCGGCGAAGCCAGAGTCTGGTTTTCCATCACAATCGAAGCCGCGGTGTATTGCGGGATCATCAGACCGGAATTCAGCCCGGCGTCCTCGTCCGTGTCGACCAGCATGGGCGGCAGCCCGCCGTTGATCTTGCCGTCGGTCAGCCGGTACACGCGCCGTTCCGAGATTGACGCCACCTCAGACATGGCGATCCCCAAATAATCCAACGCCATTCCCACCGGCTCGCCGTGGAAAT
>CALDSL010000443.1 GCA_937920255.1 uncultured Anaerolineaceae bacterium
AGACTGTGCTCGGCCCGGCCGGGCTGGCGGTGTGCTACGATCTGCGCTTCCCCGAGTTGTTCCGGCGCTACGCCCTGGACGGGGCGGAGATCGTTCTGCTGCCGGCCGAATGGCCCGCGCGCCGGCAGGAGCACTGGAATGTGCTGCTGCGCGCCCGCGCCATCGAAAACCAGATGTACGTGGCGGGGGTCAACGTCACCGGGCCGAGCGGGGAGGAAACATTTGGTGGTGGCAGCGCGGTGATATCGCCGTGGGGTGAAATCACGACCAGCGCCAGCGCGGAGGAAGGCCTGATCCACGCCGAGATCGACGCGGAGGCCGTCCGCTCGGCGCGCGAGCGCATACCGGTGTTTCGGGATCGCCGGCCGGAAATGTATGGGTGAGATAAATTGGTTTTACAGGCTGTGCCGTACACTTCGACGGGGCTCAGTGTCCTAATTTTCCCATTTTGCCTGGCCCGTTATTTGCCACCTAGCCCGACCCCCAACTCGGCGGGGCGCACGTGCCGTGACAGGCCGTAGAACACCTCAAAATCGCCAATCCTGGTCTCTTCCCAGGTGACGCCCAGACGCTCAAAACCCTGGCGCAGCGCGGCGGTCAGCGGGGCGTTGTGGGTGACGATGTAGGCTGCGCGCGGGCTACGCTTCACCGCGGCGGTGTAAGGCGCGTAGCGATTGTCACGCGTGGTGTAGCGCAGGTCAGGGTGGTAAGGCAGCGCAGGGATGAAGATGATCTGCTCGCGCGACTTGAACGCCAGCGGGTAGGCGACCCAGTAATTGGTGTAGCCGCGCGTCTCGCCTTCTGCTTCCAGGAAGCGCATCAGTTCATCATCATAGCGGTGATCGACCACGCTGGGCTGGTAGAACTGGGTGGTCAGCCCGGGCGGCCCGGCGGCTGCCTGCAGCGCGCCCCATGCCTGAAATACCACCACCAGCCCAATCAGGGTTGCCTGCCAGCGCAGGCGCGGTGAAATCCGCTGCGCCAGGTCGGCGGCGAACAGCGCCAGCGGCACGCTCATCGGCAGGAAGTAGCGCCCAGACGGATCAACGCCGAACGGAGTGAAGAGAAACCCGGCCGTCACGGTCAGGATCACGCCGAGCAGCAGACGGCGCGGAGCGCGATCTCCCTGCCCGCGCAGGCTACTGCGTACCATCCAGCCTGTCACCGCCAGCCAGAAGGCCAGCCCCAGTGGCAGCAGCGGCAGCGCCAGCCAGGTCACGTCCCACGGCGGGCGCAAGCCAAACAGGGCGGTGAGACCGAACAGCACGAAGCTGAGCAGGTGCTGACCGACCTGCGTCAGCCAGGGCGACCCCTCCACCGCCACGGCGTTTCCAAACAGTTCAGATACCAGTTGCTGCGGCCCGGTTCGCAGCGCGTGCAGCCACCAGGGCGAAGCGCCCGCCGCGATCCCCAGCGCAGTCCACACCAACGCCAGCCATGCCAGAAGGCCGCGGCGCTGCTTGAACAGCAGCCACAGCAAGAAGATGCCGCTGGGCGCGCTGTAGACCAGCGTCAGGCCGTTGGCCCACAGCCCCAGGCCGGCCAGGAGGCCCCACAGCGCGAAGCTCGCACCGTTCAGCCGCTGGCCTGAGTTGGCGCGGCGGTACAGCCCCAGGCTGACCAGCAGCATCAGGTTACCCAGCAGCAGCGCTTCGCCATAGCCGCCGAGGCTGGCGGTGGTGTAGACGGTCATGTTCACGGTCGGCACGGCCAGCAGCAGCGCCGCCAGCCAGCCGGTGCGGCGCGAGCCAAACGCACGCTGGCCAAGCAGCCAGGTGGTCCACAGCGTGCCCAGGTACAGTAGCGCCTGCACCAGACGGATGACCCATACCTGCTGCCCAAAGATCAGAAAACCGCCGGCCACCAGCCAGGCGTCCAGCGAGCCCATATAGGCCTGCCCGTAGAAGAAGACTGGGCGCGCGCCCATCAGGATATGGCGCGCCATCAGCGCCACAATCGCCTCATCGCTGTTGAACGGCACCGCGTCGCGCAGCAGAAAGACCAGCTTCCAGCCGGCGGCGAGCAGCAGCAGCGCGATGATTGGGAAATAGTGTCTGAAAAAGGTTCGCATGGCCAATCACAAAGAAGGTATGACTGCTATTGTAATTCGCCCCTGCCCACCCGGCGCCCATTCCGGCCATACGGTTTTGTTAGCAGGGATCGCTGAAAGAAAGCCGGCGGCGGGTTACAATCATATCAGTCCTATGCCGCGCAATATCCCGCAAACCGTCCTGTTGATCATTTTCCTCGTGCTGGCCAGTGCCGCCTACTGGGCCGGCGTGGCAGGCGTGCCGTTTCACCCTGACGAAAGCACGCAGATCTTTATGAGCCAGGACGTGGAAATCTTCCTCAACGATCCCGCCGCACTGGCCTGGCGCGCGGATGCGGTCGGCGATCTGCGACAGCATTACCGACTGATGGACGCGCCCCTGCCGCGCACCTGGATCGGCCTGTCGCGGCTGGTGGCCGGGCAGCCGACCAACCCGGCTGATTGGGACTGGACTCTCTCCTGGCAACAGAACACGGAACGCGGCGCGCTTCCCGCGCAAGGCACGCTGCTGGCGGCGCGGCTGGCGATGGCGCTGTTCTTCCCGCTCACGCTGCTGCTCACCTACCGCACCGGCGTGCTGCTGGCCGGCCCGGCCGCGGGCTGGACGGCGCTGCTGCTGACCGCCTCCAACGCGCTGGTGCTGCTGCACACGCGCCGCGCCATGGCCGAGGGGATCTTGCTGTTCACCGTCACGCTCAGCCTGTGGTGCATCCTGCGCGGCGGGCGGCGGCCGTGGTTGATGGCGCTGCCCCTGGCGCTGGCGTTCCTTTCCAAACAGAGCGCCGCGGCGCTGCTGGTCCCCGCCGGGCTGGCGCTGTTGACGCCGCTGGGCGGCACGCGACCGTGGCCGGCGCGCTGGAAGAACACGCTGATCGCGGCCACTATTTTCCTGGCCGTGGTGGCGCTCTTCAACCCCTTCCTGTGGCGCCAGCCGCTGGAAGCCGTGCAGGCCGCCGCGCGTGAGCGCGCCGCATTTACCCAGGCTCAGGTGGAGGCACATTCCGCGCGCGGAGGAGCGCTGCTGGCCGGCAGCCTGCCCGAGCGCCTGGTGGGGATCGTGGCGCAGTTATTCATCACCCCGCCGGCAGTGATGGATGTGGCCAATTACCGCGCGGAATTAGCGGAGGAGATCGCGCGCTACACGATTAACCCACTCCACAACCTGTTGCGCGGTTTCGCCGGCGGCGGGCTGCTGCTGCTGTTCAGCCTGTTTGGCTTGCTGGCCGCGGGGATGCGAGCAGTCAGGCGGCGCGCCACGGCCAGGCCAGCCCTGGCGCTGTTCGCGGTTGCCGGGCTGGCGCAAGTGGCCATGCTGCTGCTGGTGCCGGTGCCTTTCCAGCGCTATTCGGTCATCCTCGTCCCCTACGCCGCGCTGTGGATTGGCGTTGGGGCAGCTCAGGTGTGGGCGGCTAGATCTTTTTGTGGAAGACGCGGTGGTTCTTATATGGAACCGCCCCTACCGTGATGATATCCTTGCGGATCTGAGTTGCGGTCTCGGCCATCTGAGTCAGCTCGGCGTGCTCAAAACCGGCGTCGGTGATCGTGCGGCGGATTTCATCGTACAGCAGCACATTCCCGCCACGGCCGTGATACTCGGGCAGCACGCCCACGCCGTTGAGTGAGACCCAGTTGGTGCGCCGCAGCGAGATCATCATATCCGCGATGCTCCACGGCGTCAGGCGGCCTTTGCCGCGCTGCATGGCCGGCGTGATGTCCGGGAAGCCGAACAGGAACCCAACCACTTTGTCTTCATAGGTGATGATCTTGATCAGGTGCGGCAGCGCCACGCTGAGCACCCCGTTGACCGCGAAGTCGATCTCCTTCTGCGTCAGCGGGTAGTATTCCCAGTTGTTGACAAACGTGTTGTTGTAGGCCACGCCGATCTTGGGCGCCCAGCTCAGCAGTTCACGCTTGCTGGCAAAATTCTTCACCTGGAACTTGCCGCGCTTGCGGATGATATCCACCACTTTGGAGACCTTCTCGGGCAGCCGGAAGTTGTCGCGATGGATATAGCAGGAAACAAAGTCGACTTCTTTCTCAAACCCCAGTTTGTTCATGATGTCGATATAGTAGGGGTAGTTGTAGTTCATCATGGTCATCATGCAGTGATGCTCGTAGCCCTCGATCTGCATGCCGTAGCCGTCAAAGCCGCTGAAGCCCTTTGGCCCGACGATCTCGTTCAGCCCGCGCGCTTTTGACCATTCGCAGGCGCGCTCGAATACCGCCGCGGCCGCTTCCAGGTCGTTCTCGGTTTCAAACAGGTAGAACTGCGCCTTTTTGACATCGTGGTACTTGTTAAACGGCTTGTTTTCAATCGCCGCGATGCGCGACACCACGCGGCCGTCGCGCCGCGCCACAAAGAAATCGGCTACGGAGTGCTCGTAAAACGGGTGCTTGTCGGGGTTCAACTGCGCTTTGACGTCGCCTATGAACGGCGGCACCCACTGCTTATGGTCTTTGTACAATCGGAAGGGAAGCTGGATAAATTCATTGACCTGAGCACGATTGCGGATGTCAATCTTCTCGATTTGCAGCATAGGTTACCTCTTATGAAGACAGGATGAACGGCTGGCGCGGTGATAGATATCAACTTGTGACTTGCATATGAATGGATTGAGTATATCACCTCTTTGATATGGCGATGATACTTTTTTAACCCCGGCCGAGTGGATTGGGTGTGAAGGTTGACGGCGGAACGGGTTGCTCCTATACTAACCCTTAACCATTACCAGAACGCTCAGGGAGGAGCTATGGCACAATCGAACCTTGCGAAAGAGATCCACGAACAGCCGGAGGTGATGCGCGCTTTGCTGGGCGGCGAGCGGGAGAACGTGGAACGGATCATCGCCGCGCTGCGCGGGCGGTTTCACTATGTCGTCATCGCGGCACGCGGCACATCGGATAATGCCGCTCGCTATGCGCAATATCTGTTTGGAGCCCACAACCAACTGCAGGTGGCGCTGGCCACGCCCTCCCTGTTTTCACTCTACAACCGCCCGCCCAACCTTTCCGGCGCGCTGGTAATCGGTATCTCCCAATCCGGCCAGTCGCCCGATATCGTTTCGGTGATCGCCGAGGGGCGCAGCCAGGGTTGCCCGACGCTGGCCATCACCAACGATGTCAATTCGCGCCTGGCGCAAGCCGCGGAATACATCATCCCGCTGCACGCCGCGCCAGAAGTGGCCGTGGCGGCCACCAAATCCTACACGGCATCGCTGGCAGCGCTGGCGCTGGTTTCGTGCGTGCTTTCCGGGAATGAAGATCACCTGCGCGAACTGGAAAAGATGCCCGCGATGATCGAACGGACCTTCGAAGCGCTGCAGGATCGCATCCAGCACGTGGAGCGCTACTGTTTTATGGAGCACTGCGCGGTGATCGGCCGCGGGTATAACTACTCGACTGCCTTTGAAACCGCCTTGAAGATCAAAGAACTGACCAGCGTGGCAGCCGAGCCGTATTCCTCGGCCGATTTTCGCCATGGCCCTATCGCCACCGTTTCGCACCGCTTCCCGGTCTTTCTGGTCACGCCCCGCGGCGCGATCTCGAACGACATCGCTGACCTGGTGGCGCGCTTGAAGCAATTGCGCGCGGATATGCTGGTGGTATCGGACGACCAGAGCCTGCTGCGCCAGGCCAACCTGGCCCTGCCCATCCCGGAAGGCATCCCCGAATGGCTTACGCCGCTGACGGCCATCGTACCGGGGCAGATGTTCGCCATGCAGCTCACGATTGATAAGGGCATGGACACCGATAACCCCGAAGGCCTGACCAAAGTCACCGAGACGCGGTAAGAGGATGTAGTTTATGAACAACCTTGAGCCGACCCAGGCGGGCCGGCTGGTTGTGCATCCATGCTATACTAGAGAACGTTGATCAATTTTGATACGAATGCAAGCGCGAATGGAACGATTTGTTATGCCAAACCGATTAATACACGAAACCTCGCCCTACCTGCTCCAGCATGCCAACAACCCGGTGGACTGGTACCCGTGGGGCGAAGAAGCGCTCCAAAAAGCCCGGCAGGAAAACAAACCCATTTTCCTCAGCATCGGCTACGCCGCCTGCCACTGGTGCCATGTGATGGAGAGCGAGTCCTTTACCGACCCCGAAACCGCGGAACTGATGAACCGCGATTTCATCAATATCAAAGTCGACCGCGAAGAGCGGCCCGACCTGGACGGCATCTACATGACCGCCGTCACCGCCATGACCGGCAGCGGCGGCTGGCCGATGAGCGTGTTCCTCACCCCCGAGGGACGACCGTTCTACGGCGGCACCTATTTTCCGCCGGCGCGTCGCTACGGCATGCCCTCGTTCAAAGAGGTACTGTACAGCGCTGCCCGTAGCTGGAAAGAAGCCAAAGGCGAGATCTACCGCGTGGCCGACCGCCTGACCGATCACCTGCGCAAGACCGCCCAATGGGGGTCGCAGGCCGGTGAAGCGCTCAGCATGGAAACCCTTGAAGCCGCCACAGCGGATTTGATCTCCAGCTACGACTGGAACGACGGCGGCTGGGGCCCCGCGCCAAAATTCCCGCAGCCGATGTCGATCGAGTTCCTGCTCCAGCAGGCTGAACGCGGCAACCCGGAAGCGCTGCGCGCTGCACTCGACGCATTGCGGGTGATGCAGCGCGGCGGCATGTATGACGTGGTGGGCGGCGGGTTTCACCGTTACAGCACTGACGGCAAGTGGCTGGTGCCACATTTCGAGAAGATGCTGTATGATAACGCCCAGCTTGCGCTGGCCTATCTACACGCCTACCAGGTCAGCGGAGATGAATCCTTCCGCCGCACGTGCGAAGAAACGCTCGATTTTGTGCTGCGCGAGCTCACCGGGCCGAAGGGCGGCTTTTATAGCAGCCTCGACGCCGATTCAGAGGGCGAAGAGGGATTGTTCTACATCTGGGGCTACCTGGAACTGGAACACCTGATCCCTGAAGAGATGGCTTTGCAGATTTTCCGCGAGGCCTACGGCGTCACTGTGCAGGGAAATTTCGATGGGGCGCACACGGTGCTGCGCCAGCAGGTGGACGACGCCACCCTGGCCGAGAAGTGGAACCTGACCGAAGACGAACTGCGCCAGCGCTTGAAGGCCATGCGCGAGCGCCTGTTCAGCGCGCGCGAGAATCGCCAGCGCCCGGCCACGGACGACAAGGTACTGGTCTCGTGGAACGCGCTGATGTTGATCGCCTTTGCCGAGGCAGCGCGCGTCCTCGACCGGGAGGATTACCTGCGGGCAGCCCAGCGCAACGCTGATTTTCTGCTGACCAATCTGGTGCAGGATGGGCAGTTGATGCGCGCATGGCGCGGCGGGCAGGCCCGGCACAACGCCTTTTTAGAAGACTACGCCGCTCTTGCGCTGGGTCTCATGGCCCTGTACCAGACCGATTTCAACCCGCGCTGGTACCAGTCAGCGCGGCAGTTGGCGGCGGACATGATGGCCGGTTTCCACGACCCGGACGGCGGTTTTTACACCACCCACAAAGATCATGGCGAGCTGGTCATCCGCCCCAAAGAATTGCAGGATAACGCCACCCCCTCGGGTAACGCGCTGGCGGCGATGGCCCTCTTGCTACTGGACGCCTACGAAGATAACGGCGAGTGGCGCGACACCGCCGAGCAGATGCTGGCGCGCATACAGGGTTATGCCAGCCAGTACCCGATGGCATTTGCCTACTGGCTGCAGGCGATGGACTTTGCCCTCGGGCCGGTGATCCAGGTGGCGATTGTGACGGAAAGTGAAGCCCAAGCGAACCGGCCTCTGCTGAATGCGCTGCGCCACGCCTACCGCCCGCGTACCATTGCCGCGGCTTCGCAATTGCCGCTGGAGCCTGGGGTACCTGCGCTGCTGCGCGACCGACCGGCGCGCGGCGCGGCCACCGCCTACGTGTGCCGTAACTTTGCCTGCGACCTGCCGGTCACAAGCGTCGACGACTTCCTGCGGCAGCTGCCCGGAGGGTTGCGGTCAGGACAGTAGAAACGCCAGCAGCGTCTGGTTGAAGGCCTCGGGCTGGTCAGCGATGACGGCATGATTGCCGCCAGGGATGACCACCTGTCGCGAACCGGGAATCGCGGTCAGTTCGCGCTGCGCCTGCGGAGGCACGGTGGTATCGTGCTCGCCGCTGATGATCAGCGCCGGCTGGCGGATGGAGGCCAGGCGGCGGCGGCTGTCGAACAGCGCCAGCCCGCGCATCGCCGCGCGGTAAACCTTGGGGTCGGCGGCCAAAATTTTCTCAATCAGTATGTCCCGCAACACAGCCTGATCCGAGTCGGGAAAGACGCGCCAGGCCACCGTCGCAGCCTGGTAGCGCACGCCGCGCAGGTTGGCTAAAGCGAAGCGCCGCAGCAGGTAGGCTGTTTCAGACCAGCCTTTGGGTCTCAGGCAGGCGAACGTGCTGACCAGTACCAGTCTGCGCACCAGATGTGGCGTTTCCAACGCGATCAACTGTGCCGCCACCCCACCCATCGATAGACCGACTACGTCCGCGCTTTCGATCCCTAGCGACGGCAATACCCCGGCTGCCGCGCGCGCCGCCGCGCGAATGCTCCAGCGGCCGGCCGGAGCGGGCGATGCGCCAAACCCGGGGAAATCCACCGCCAGCGGCCGAAAACCGGCCGCGGCCAGGGCGGGAAACTGCAGCGCCCACGATTCGCCGTCCGCGCCCAGGCCATGCAGCAGCAAAACAGCGTGCTCGCCAGTGGGGTTTGGGTCAAGATAATGGATCGTCATGCGCTGTTCCTGGTATTGGCAGTGATCGGGTCTGCCGCATTTCCGGCAAATTCTAGTATACTGGGGATGAAAGAGCCTGGCAACGACAATCCCCTTTGGAGGAATTCATGGAAAAGTTTGTTATTGATGGTGGGGTTCCCCTGCAAGGCGATGTAACCCCAGCCGGAAATAAAAACGCTGCCCTGCCGCTGCTGGCAGCCTGCCTGCTGACCGACGAACCGGTCACGCTGCATAATGTGCCGGATATCGGTGATGTACAGGCCATGCGCCGGTTGCTGGAAAGCCTGGGGGTGGATATCCAGGTCAATGAAAATACGTGGGTCGTCCAGGCGCAAACGGTTACCCCGGCTGACCTCGACCCCGACTTGACGCGCAAAATCCGCGCGTCGATCCTGCTGGCCGGACCGATGACCGCCCGTTTTGGCGAGCTGCGCCTTCCCCCGCCGGGCGGCGACGTGATCGGCCGCCGGCGCGTGGATACGCACCTGCTGGCGCTCAAAAAGCTGGGCGCAAACATCGATTACGACCGCAACTTCACCTTCCAGGCCAAAGGGCTGCGCGGCGCGGATATCCTGCTGGATGAGGCCAGCGTCACCGCCACCGAAAATGCGATCATGGCCTGCGCCCTGGCCAAAGGTGAATCGGTGCTGCGCAACGCCGCCTCCGAGCCGCATGTTCAGGAGCTGTGCCACTTCCTCAACCGCCTGGGGGCGCGCATCAGCAACATCGGCTCCAACACGCTCAATATTGAAGGCGTCTCGCGGCTGCACGGCGGCGAATTTACCATCGGGCCGGATTACCTGGAAGTGGTCAGCTTTATCGGCGCGGCAGTGGTCACCCGCGGCTCGATCCGCATCCACAATGCCGGGCCGGATTACCTGGACATGATCCGGCTGGTGTTTGGCCGTCTGGGCGTGGTTTGGGACGTAGAGGGCGAAGATATTGTCGTACCGGCCGACCAGCCGCTGGAAATCGAAACTGACCTGGGCGGGGCGATTCCGACCATCAACGTGATGCCCTGGCCGGCCTTCCCTACCGACCTGATGAGCATCGCCATCGTCGTGGCCACCCAGTCACGCGGTTCGGTGCTGTTCCACGACTGGATGTACCCCAGCCGCATGTTCTTCACCGACAAGCTGGTGGGCATGGGCGCGCAGATCGTGCTGTGCGACCCGCACCGCTGCATCGTGCAGGGGCCTACCCGCCTGTACCCGGAGAAGATGGAAAGCCCAGATATCCGCGCCGGCATGTCGCTGGTGCTGGCGGCGCTTTCAGCCAGCGGCCGCTCGGTGATCCGCAACATCGGCCAGATTGACCGCGGGTATGAATCGGTAGACAAAAAGCTGGCCTCACTGGGCGCAAAGATCGAGCGACAAAAAGAAGCTTAAGCTGGAATCAAAAAACCAGAGCCGCAAAGCTCTGGTTTTTGATTGCGCAGATGCAATTTAATTGGCGCTGCTATCCGTGCCGCCGGCTACCGATAAAAATTCGTTGACCACGTCGCGAAGCATGCCTTCCGGCAGCGCGCCGACCTGGCGGTGCACGATTTTGCCATTGAAGACAAACAGCATGGTGGGAATACCCTGCACGCCGTAGCGCATGGCCCATTCCTGGTTCTCGTCGGTGTTTACTTTGGCGATGACCAGCTTGCCGGCCTGCTCTTTGGCAAGTTTATCCAGAACTGGGGCAACCATGCGGCAGGGACTGCACCAGGGGGCCCAGAAATCAACGATCACCGGCAAACTCGACTTGAGAACATTCTGCTCAAAATCCGTGTCGGTGACCTGAATGGGGTGATCTGTCATCAAAACGCTCCTATCTCTTCCAAAACCGGATCAATCGAGGAGAGTATACCACAGCCCGGCGCTTCCCCCAAACCCGGCCCCGGTCATGTAGAACCCTGCGCCACGCGTTTCATCTCCCGCTGGCTGCGGCGCGCGGTGATCGGAATGTAGAATGCGGTCGTTTTTATGACCGCACCGCTGGATGGTAAAAGCCGGTTGCGCTTTACGGGCCATGCAAAAAGGCTTCACCGCGAAGAAGCGAAGAGCGCGCACCGTCCCGGTGTTCCTTCGGGAAAGGAAACGCGAAGAAAATTTTAAAACGTTATCCTTCGCGTTTTTCTTCGCGTAATTCGCACCTTCGCGGTGCGCTTTTGCACGAGTTATAAAATAAGAAACGGTGCGGTCTGGAAAACGACCGCATCCTACAAAACGATGAATATTATTTATGCCGGTCTACTCTTCGCTGACCTGCGCGCGCATGCGGTTGTAATCGACGAAACGGTAGCCCACGCCGCGCTCGGTGAGGATGTACCTGGGGTTGGCCGGGTCTTCTTCCAGTTTCTGGCGCAGGTAATTGATGTACAGGCGCACGTAATGCGGCTCGTCGCGGTACTCGTAGCCCCACACCTTGGAGAGTAGCTGGTCGTAGGTCATCACCCAACCCGCGTTTTGCACCAGGTGGTACAGCAGGCGGTATTCGGTCGGGCGCAGCTTGACCAACTGGCCTTCCACCCATACCTCGCGCCGTGAAAAGTCGATCTGTAAACGTTCATCCACACGGATGACCTCATTTGGCGCGGCGCCCGATGCCTGATCGGTGCGGCGCAACACGGCGCGCACCCGGCTGACCAGCTCACGTGGGCTAAACGGCTTGGTGACATAATCGTCCGCGCCCAGTTCCAAGCCGCGCACGCGGTCATCCTCTTCGCCCTTGGCGGTCAGCATGATCACCGGCACGGTACTGACCTCGCGGATCATCTTTAATACCTCAAACCCATCGAGGTCCGGCATCATCACATCCAGCAAGATCAGGTCGGGCAGCGCGTCACGCAACGCCTGGATGGCCTGCATGCCGCGGTATGCCTCAATCACATGAAAGCCGTCATGTTCCAGGTTCAAGCGGATGAAACGCGCCATGCGTTCTTCATCATCCACCACCAGGATTGTCCGGTTTTTTAACGAGTCGTCCATTGTTCTATCACTCCCGCACGTGCGTAATGATCTCCTCTTCATCCCTGTCGGACATGACTTCGATAAAATTGACACGGATCATCGGCCAGATCACAGTCGAAACGTTGCCGTTGAGATAACTGATATCTTTCCCATCCCGGCGGCGTGGATTTTTCACCACGACAATTTGATCAGAAGGAGCGGGCATCTCATCCAACTCACCGACGATCGGGTCTTCGTTTGCAATGTGCAGGATCACCGAAATCATGTTCGCGCCCTCTCCTATTGTATCAATTCCCGGCTTTCCGGATGATTATCTGTAGCTTCAATTTTCCCAGGGCCACCACATCGCCGTGGTTGACGGGATAATCGACGTGAGGCGTAATTTTTTGGCCGTTGACGCGCGTGCCGTTGGATGAACCAAGATCAGCGATGGTACAGCGCTGGCGGGCGATTTTCAACACGGCGTGCAGGCGCGAGACACCCTGCCCGTAGGCCTCATAGGGTGAAAGATCAATATCCGGGAGTTGCGCCTGGCCTTCGGCGTTGCGGCCCAGGCTGAATTCATCTTTGCCGGCGAGCGGCATGATATTGCCCTTTTCGATAAAATGCAGGGAAACCAGCAACTCGCCGGTTTCCGTGGAACTGGTGAGCGGCCTGGTGGGCATCACCAGGAACGGCGAAGTGAGCGGCGTGGATGTGGCGCGCTTGAGCGCCTGCGTGGAGAATGTGTCTATCGCGGCCAACTGTGACCCGCACTCCGAACAGTAAAACGCGCCTTCCAGTTCTTTATGCTTGCAATTCGGGCAAATGATCATGAACGCGGCTCCATCCCCGACGGCAACAGCAACGCGCGCGTGCCGTATTTCACGTGCTTGTCGCCGTCTTTACTGAATACCCGGCTCTGGCGAATATGCTCCGCCTCGGCCAGCACGCTGTGCGCAAATTCACGGTTCCCGCGCGAAAGCAGATTGGTGGCCAGGAACTGCAACTGGCGGGCGGCTTTATCGGCTTCGCCGGCTTCCACCTGCCTGCGCGCGTTCTCCTGCATGCGGTAGAGTGTCATGCGGGCGACCGCTTCCATCAGCTTGGGCGGCGGAACTTCAGCGACCGCCGAGTCGTCCAGCGGGCAGCGCACGTCGATAAACATGCGCGCGGGACGCACGCCGTTATCAAACACCTGCATTTTCAAGCGCCCGTCCAAAAGCTGGAGCATATCCAAATCATCGTCCGCCGGTGATACCACCACCTCCAGCAGCAGGGAAATGCCCTTGCCGCGCTGCAAATTGCCGAGCACCAGCGGCGATTGGAGCGGCAGCGATGCCACATCCGGCTGGAGGCGCAGGGCGTAGCGCAACGTCAGGTGCTCATCCTCGTGGTACTCCAACCGCACCTGGCGCGCGTAAATCATGCCCGCGCCGGCCAGAATTTTATTCAACATGCCGTCCAAGTCGCGCGTGGAGCGCACAAATTGCGTGCTGCCGCCGCTGATACCGGTGAGACGGTCGAGAAAGACGTCATTCCACTCGTGCCCAATGCCCAGTGCGCTGATGCCAATGCCGTCCTTACCGGCGGATTCTGCCAGTGACAGGCAGGCCTGCTCATCGCCGTAGGTATGCCCGTCGGTCAACAGGATCACCTGGCGCAGCCCTTCCTCGCCCGGCCCGTTGCGGATGAGCTTCATGCCCAGCGACAAGCCCTGGTACACTTCCGTGCCGCCACCGGTCTGGATGGAATAGATGCGCGATTCATTTTTGTTCAGCGTGGATACCCGCGTGGGCGGGATGACCACTTCGGCCCGGTCGCTAAAACTGACCACCGAAACCACGTCGACCGGTTTCAGGCGGTGCAATACCTCTAGCAAACTCGACTTGACCACATCGATGCGCTCGCCCTGCATTGAGGTGGAGCGGTCGACCACAAAGCACAAATGCGCCGGCACCGCCGAGGCTTTGGCCGGGTCGGCGGTACAGTTGATGTCGAGGAGCAGGTAGACCAACTGCGGCTCGCGCATGCGCGGAATGGAGGAGCGGCTGGCGCTGACGTGCACCGCCACCGCCGGCTGCGGCATTAATCCTTCGGGCAGGCTGGCATCGTACTCCGCCCGCCGGCGAGGGTTGCTCAGGATATCGTAGGCTTCCTGCACGCGCAGAAACCACTCGGTTGTCTGCGCGTCGGGGTTGGCGTCAGGATGCGAACGGCGGGCTGCCAGGAAATACGCGCTGCGGATTTCTTCCGGCGTAGCATCGATGGAGAGCCCCAGTGCCGTGTAGTGATCGCCTGCCATGACAACGATTACCTCGGTAGTTTCACCAGAATCACGCTGATATTATCCGGCCCGCCTTCATTATTCGCCGCATCCACCAGTTGTCGGCAGGCCTCCTGTACCGTCTCGGATCTTTGGATGATGCGGAAAATATCCGCATCCGAAACCACACCCCACAGCCCGTCGCTGCAAATTAACAGGTAGCCGGGCTGCGGGAATTCATGGCTGTGAATGTCGGGATGAAGCGGATCGACCTGGCCGACGGCGCGGTAGAGCACGTTGCGGTGCGGATAGACGCGCGCTTCTTCCTCGTTCAACTCGCCCAATTCGATCAGGCGCTGCACCAGCGAATGGTCTTGCGTGATGGCGTGCATCTCGCCGCTGGCCTTGATGAGGTACGCGCGGCTGTCGCCCACGTGCGCCAGCACCACCTGGGTACCCAGCGCCAGCGCCGCGGTGAGGGTCGTGCCACCGCCCGGAGCTTTGCTGGTCACCGCGCGCTGGACGGCGGCCACGCCGCTGCCCAAAATCTCCTGCAGGCTGGTGGACTGGCTGTCCATGCTGCCGCCGGTGAACAGACTGTGCAGGTTCGAGAGCAGATGATCGGCCATCACGCGCGTGGCCACCGAGCTGGCGACCTCGCCGTGCTCGTGCCCGCCCATGCCGTCCGCGATGATAAAAATGCCGGCTGGGATTTCCTTATCGCCGGACAGAATGGTATTGAGCACAAACAGGCTGTCTTCGTTGTGGTCCCGCTGGATCCCGACCGACTGCGCGCAGCCGACGAGATATTGCGCGGGTTGAATGGGCGCGTCGGGACGCGACACAGCCGCGAGCTGCTCTTCGCTGAGCGGTGCGGTCTTGACATCAATCGATGAAGCTTTGCGATTCGCTTTACGGCTGCCAAACAACCGTTGAAAAAATCCAGTCACACCCATCCTCCTGCAAACCAGCCGTTAGAGATCAAAAGCGTACAGCTGGTGGTCTGTCGATCCTACGTACAAGACGTCATTATACACGACAGGCGTACCGGTGATCGGACCGCCGGTCATATACTTCCAGCGCAGGCGGCCACGCATATCGAGCGAATATAGGAACCCATCCGCTGAGCCGCAGTACACCGCGTCGCGGTATACCACCGGCGAACCGCTGACCTGGTGGTCGGTCTTGAAATGCCACAACTCGCGCGAGCTGGCGGCATCCACGCTGTAGATATTGCCGTCCGCCGATCCGGTGATGATCGCCGTTTCGGTGCGGCATGGCGACGAGATGGAGCCTTTGGCCATGCGGAAGCGCCAGATCGCCCAACCCGAGCGGGCATCCAGGGCGTAGATCTGCGAATCGAGCGAGCAAAAATAGACCGTATCGTGGTCCAACAGCGGCGAGGAGACAATCGCGCGCTTGGCGTTGAATTTCCACTTCACCTGGCCGCGCAGATCCAGGCAGTAAAACTCTCCTTCGTCATTACCAAAGTAGATGTAATCTTTGGACACTGCTGGTGAGGAGCGTATCATGCCCTCGGTTTCCACGCGCCAGAAGCGGCGCGCCGCCATCATATTCACGGCGTAGAGGTAGCGGTCATCGCAACCAAAGAACAGGTGGCCTTCCGCCGCGCGCGGCGAAGAGCGGATCGGGCCATCCACCTGGTGCGACCAGATCAACTGGCCGCTTTTGGCCGTCAGGGCGTACAGGTGGCCGTCTTCCGAACCGACGTACAGCGCGCCATCGGCCAGCGCCGGCCGGCCGACGATGCCGCCGTTGGTGGCGTATTTCCACAAAAAGTTGCCGGACCCGGCATCAAGGGCGTACAGATTGTTATCCAGCGCGCCAATGTATACGGCATTGTTTTCGAAAACCGGCGTGCCGCGAATTTCGTCTTCGCAGGTGTAGGTCCACTTGGGTTTTACGCCCGACCCGCCGCCGGTGGTGATGCGCACCGGGCGGATATCGATGCGCTCGAGCGTGCCGGTTTTGCGCGCGGCCAGCATCAGCGCCTCTTTCATCGCCTGCGCAGACGGGAAGCGGTCGTTCGGGTTGTACATCAGCGCGGTGTTGATCACCGTCTCAAATTCCATCGAGACGTTGTTGTTATATTGGCTGATCGGCCGCTCGGAGAAGGTGAACGGCGTCTCCAGGCGTGGATCGCGCCGGGTGAGCAGGTGATGCAGCGTGGCGCCCAGAGCGTAAATATCCGCCTGCACGGTGGCCTCACCACGGTATTGCTCGGGCGGCGAGTATCCCTCCGTCCCTACCATCGTTCCGCGCTGGCCTTCGCGGAAGACCTTGGCGATGCCAAAGTCCACCATCACCACGTGATTGTTCTGGTTGATCATCACATTGGAAGGCTTCATATCGCGGAAGATGATCGGCTCGGGTTTGTGGGTATGCAAGAATTGTAATAAATCGAGGATCTCGATCGTCCAGGCAATCACCTGATCTTCGGAAAACGGCTGATCCGTATCGGCCATCAACGCTTCCAGATCCTTGCCGTTGATGTACTCCAGCACCAGATACGAGCGTTCTTCGTGGGTGAAGTAATCGAAGATTTTTGGGATCGAAGGATGCGAAAGCGTAGCGAGGATGTTGGCCTCGCGCTCGAAATTCTGCACGATGCTCTGCCGCACAATCGGGTCTGGCGCGGCGTTGATCATTTCCT
>CALDSL010000444.1 GCA_937920255.1 uncultured Anaerolineaceae bacterium
TGGGGGGAGTGGGAGGGGGGTCTTGCTCCAGATGGTAAAGAGCGCCATTTGGTGGGCGGCGCAGGGGAGGGAAATTCCCCCTCCGCCACTACGGGATTCTCCCGATCTGTACGCCGTAACAAGCCACAATCCCCCGCGTTGTACAAGTATACTTAGCATATCGTCGGATTCTTCACAGGGGGCTGTAATTCCGTCCGTCACCTGCTTTCACAACCGACCTGCGATCGAGCGCGCTCCGCGCCATCTTTATCGATACACTGCATGCCTTACTGGTTTCAAGGAGGGATTTACCCATGAAAGCTGCTATTCATTTGCTCACGGCAGTTACGCTGCTGTTGGGGGTATTGGCGTTCGCCCCGGCCGCGCCGGTGCAGGCCCAGGCTGATCAGCGCATCATCCTGGTGCAGGGCGGCACCTTCACGCTCACCTTCTTCCGCCCGCAGGATATCTCCTGCTCCGGCGAGCTGTGGATGGAGCGCCCTACCTCGCGGCTGTTGATCAGCGATTACCGCTACACCAACCCCGCGCCGATCACGCTCGGCCCGTACCCGGCGGGCACCGAGCTGCTCTTCTACATCCAGCCCAGCGGATTTTGCGCCACCGACGGGCCCGGCGGCAGCCCGTTCCCATACCGCTATTATTCCGACGGCGCCTCCAACGACCCCGACCCGGGCTACCAGCCCCACGCCCGGCTCAACGCGCTGGCCGCCATCGATAGCTACCGCGTCGATTTTGAAGACCTGCCCACCTGGTACGACAGCGGCAAAGGCCCCGATTTCGACTTCAACGATATCTCCATCCTGCTGCGCAAAGACGGCGCCCACCCCGATTACCGCCAGGACGCCCCGGATTGGGCCAATGATCCTTACGCCCAGTCCGGCGGGACGATTGGCGCGTGGGGCTCGGCGCTGACCGCGGCCGCCAACGTGGCCAGCTTCCACGGTGGGGTGGTGGACCCGCTCTCGCTCAACCAGTGCCTGATGCAGTCCAACGTGGCTGGTTTTGTGCGCCCCAGCGACGACCCGGCCAATTGCCCCGGCCCCAACTGCATGGCCGGCGCCATCCGCTGGACGCGCATCGAATCGTGCCTCAACCCGATCGAGATCGGCGAAAGCCCGCTGCTGATGCGCTTCCGCGGCAAGTACACCATCGGCCAGGTGATGCTGGATGAGAAGACTGGCCTGCGAACCACCGTCACCAAAGATGCGCTCAAGCGCATGATCGACGCCGACCTGGCGAAGCCCTGGCCGGTGATCCTCGAAGTGCGCTCGCCGCTCTCGCCTGACGGCGTTCATTACGTGACGGCCAATGGCAAGTCCGGTAACACCTACACCATCGTCGATACCTACTGCGGCGGCTGGCCGTCTTGCCCCGCCGCGCGCGCCACCCTGGCCGCCTACGGCGATGACCTGCTGTCCATCGTGCGCTTCAGCCCCGGCGACGGCCACGCGCACCAGAGCATCTCCGTCAACGCCTTCCACCCGCTGGTGCATTTCTACGTGCGCGACCCGCTCGGCCGCCAGCTCGGCTATAACGCCAACGCGCTGATGAGCTACGTCGAAATCCCCGACGCGGGCTACTACTACCAGCCGCCCATCGCCAACCCGGCCAGCGGCGCCCTGCTCGGCGCGGGCACCAACGAGCTGTACATCCTCGATCCCATCGACGGCGAGTACCGCCTGTACGTCACCGGCGCAGAGGGACAGCAGTACAATATCGTCTTCCAGTATCACAGCAACATCCAGGCCCCCGGCCAGGACGAAGCCACCACGCCCAACACCCAGAGCCAGGTCATCAGCGGCAACCTGGGCAGCCAGACCCAAATCCGCCTCGAACTGGAAGTCACCCCCACCGCGCCGCCGGTCGTCACCCAACCGCCGGTCTTCTTTGACACGTATATCCCGTTCCTGACCGGGTGGGTGAAGTTTTACCCGGGCAAGGTGAAGTAAGGGAGACCCGCCCTCACCCCTACCCCTCTCCCAGAGGGAGAGGGTTGGGGTGAGGGCCAGCGATCGTCACACGCCGAGACGGTCTATCGCAGAATTGAGACCTACCCCCGACCCCTCCCTTTAGGGAGGGGTCGGGGGTAGGTCCCCACCTCGTCGAAACACCACGACTGCCTCTCCCCACCGACCGATGATATAATTCCCCCCAATGCGAAAGCACCTCCTTCATCTTCTCCTCCTCGCCGCCATCCTCGCCGGCTGCGCCCCCGCCATGAGCGCCGCGCCCACCGCGGCCACGCCCACCGCGAGCATAACCCCGCCGCCGGTCGAAACCGCGCCGGCCCCCACCACAGCCCCATCCGCCCCGGCCTCCACCGACGCCCCGGCCGCGCTCGCGCCGTCCCCGGCCCCCGCCATTCAGTACCCCACCAATCCCCCCGCCGAAGACTGGCGCGAGTGGCCGGTCATCCCCATCACCACCGCCACCGCCGTCGACGCCTACGCGCGCGGCCTGGCGCTCGGCAACGATCCGCGCGCTTTCTCCAAGGTGGGCGACTGCCAGAGCATCAAAGAGGTGCTGATGGGCGTCTACGCCATGCCCGGGCGCTACACCCTCTCGCCCGAGAACGCCGCGCTGCAGGACACCATCGACCACTTCGCCGGCTCGTTCGACCGTGACGGGCAGGCGGTGCAGGGCGGGTTCAACGCCGCCTCGGTGCTCTCGCCCATGTGGGCCAACCCCGACGCCTGCCAGCCGGGCGAGAACCCGCTGCAGTGTGAGTTCCGCGTCCACAAGCCCTCCATTGTGATTATCTCGCTCGAGGTGTGGTGGAACGGCCGCACCCCCGAGCGCTACGACCAGTACATGCGCACCATCATCGAGTACGCGCTGGAGAAGGGCGTTGTGCCGGTGCTCTCCACCAAAGCCGACAACGTCGAAGGCGACCACGCCATCAACCTGGCCACCGCCCGCCTGGCGGT
>CALDSL010000445.1 GCA_937920255.1 uncultured Anaerolineaceae bacterium
GAATAATGCTATACTCAACGCCGTCAAGAAAATACAGTTTTCCTGCGGGCGTGGTTCAGTTGGTAGAATGTCTCCTTGCCAAGGAGAAGGTCGTGGGTTCGAGTCCCATCGCCCGCTCTAGATTTTTCAGGCCAGTCGGTCAATACTCCCGGCGACGTGGCCAAGTGGCAAGGCAAGGGTCTGCAAAACCCTGATCACGGGTTCAAATCCCGTCGTCGCCTCTCAAAACGAGCCGGAAGCGGCTCGTTTGCATTATCGCCCGCCTGCCCTCATCCTCCCCACTCCGAAAGGCGTTCGCCGATGCCCTCTGGCCGTGTTCATTCCGCCGCCACTGTTGTTCTCGCCGTCTCTGGGGCGTGGATCACTTACCGCAGCGGCGCGCCGGCGGCGCAGGTGGTTGCGCTTACGTCCGGCATCCTCACCGGGCTGGTGCTGACGCCTGACCTGGACGTAGACCAGGGCAGCTATTCGGCGCATGTGGTGCGCCGCGCGTTTGGTCGCCGCGCCGCGCAGTTGTGGATCCTGTTCTGGCTGCCCTACAGCCTGCTCATCCCCCACCGCTCGCATATTTCGCACATGCCCATCCTGGGCACGCTGCTCCGCCTGGCGTACGTGGCCGCCATTCCGCTGCTGGCTTACTGGCTGGCGGGAATGCCGTTTGACCTGCCGCCCTTACCGGCCGCCTGGCCGTGGGCCGCGGCAGGCCTGGCGCTGGCGGATATTGCCCATTTCCTGCTCGATTCGATCTTCTGAGCCACCTTTGAATCGGCTTACAATTGCGGCGGGCGTATTGCAGCGCCGCGCGGGAAAGGCTACAATGATTCCAGCAGGCCCAGACCTGCCCATTGCCATGCCGGCACAGCTTTCCTTCTGATCATCCTTCGACATCGCAGCCAGCACACACCGGAAAAAAGGAGCAAGCCGCAGCCATGTACACCGGCATCTACCAGACCATGATCGTACTCAGCGCCGTCCTGGTGTTTTACACCCTGGACGTTCTTTTTATGACTCGTTTTGACCCCAAGCGTTCGGATTCGCGCAGCGGCCGCAGTTACAGCTATACCATGATCGTGGCGGTGATGGTGCTGTTCCTGGCCGCCCAGCCGATCTTTTTACCGCAGATCAGCCTGGCCATCCCCGGCCCGGCCGGGCTGGCGGTGCAGGTGCTGGGCGGGCTGCTGATGCTGCTTGGGGTGATCCTGCATGCCTGGGCGCGCAACCACCTGCGCGAGCTGTATTCCGAGCGGGTGGAAGTACAGCGCCGCCACCACCTGGTGGATAGCGGCCCCTACCGCATCGTGCGCCACCCGGCGGTGGTGTCGATCGTCCTGTTCGCGGCGGGCATTTTCCTCACCACCCCAGGACTGGTGTCACTGTTTGTGCTGGCCTTCGCCGTGTGGGATTTGACCATCACCGCGCGGCGCGAGGAAGCGCTGCTCAGCCAGTGCCTGAAGGGGTACGAGCATTATATGAAGTGCACCCCGGCGTTTTTCCCACGCGCAAAACGCAACCAACGGCAGGAGATCTAGAACAGCGAAATAAAGATCAGAAACGCGAAGACGCGAAGGAAAATCAGTCAATTTCCTTTGCGTCTTCGCGCCTTTGCGCTTCAATTTGTTAGATGGTGATGTATTGAGACGACCAGACTACGGCGCGTGCTCGAGCATTTCGGGCACGATCTGGTCAGCCTGCTGGAGGATCGTTTCGGCGGGGACGGGGGTGAGCACCTGCAGCATCTGCCAGGTCGCGTCTTCCAGCACGCCGCTGGCGGCCCACCACGCGCCGGGAACGCGCGCAGCCTGCACTGCGTCCGGCACCAGTTCGAGCGCGGCGGCCCATTCGGGGTTGCGGCTGGCGAAGTTGGTCAACGCCGCCTGCGCCGATTGGCTGACCGGCAGGCTGTGATTGGCCTCCACCAACCGCACCTGGTTGCGGGTGAGCAGCATATGGCGGATGAAAAGCCAGCCCGCGAGCTGGCGCTCAGGGGTGCTGCGCAGGATGCCGTACGAGAAGCCGCTGGCTACCAGCGCCGGCGTTCCGTCTTCAGAGGGGAAGGGCACCAGCCCCCATTGATCGCTGTTGTTGGCGCGCGTCATGGCCCACACCTGGGCGCGGACCTGGTCCGGGCTGCCAGTGTAGAACAGGGCGCGGCGGGTGGCAAAGTAATCATAGGGCAGCGGATCGCGGCTGTTCCACGCGCAGCCCTGGTCGAACAGGGAACGGATATATTCAAAGGCCTGGGCGCTCTCACGGCTGTTAAAACGCAGCGCGCCGCCGGTTTCTTCGGCCGGGGCGCCGCCAAACGCAGCCATCCAGCTCAACATGGTCATGGCGTCTCGGTTGACGATCCAGCCGCCCAGGCCGTCATTTTCACGACCCGGGTCCACCAACAGCGCCTGCGCCGCGGCGCAAGCCTGGCGCTCAAACTCGGCCGGGGTGGCGGGGGGCTGGTCAAACCCAAGCTCGCGCGCCCAGCTCTTATTGTAGAACAGCACCCGCGCGCTGCGTTCAGCCGGGATGCCGATCTGCCGCCCTTCCGCCCGGTCCTGCTGATAGAACGCCGGGTAGAAATCGGCGATCTCGTCTGCGCTGAAACCCCAATCCGGGTTGGATTCGTAATCGGTCAGGTCGGCCACCAACTGCTGCGTATCCCAGTAGTGCAGCAGGTCAGGCGGCGCGGCGATTACGTCCGGGGCAGCATCGGCTGCGCGGGCGGTGGCCACTTCCCAGTACATTTCGCTGCCGCCTCCGGTGGAGCGCGCCGTCACGCGCACGCCCCACACGTTTTCACGGTTGAAATCCGCCACCATGCTCTCAATGACCGGCACCGCCTCGCCGGACCAGGGATACCAGAACGCAATCTCCAACCCGCGCAGGTCTTGTGGGTCGACCAGCATGTGCTCGGGCACTTCGGTTTGGGTTGGCGTGGCGCTGGGTGGGACCGCCGGCGCGGGGGTGCGCGGGCCGGGCCGCGGCGTGGCGGCCAGCGGGGTACCCGGCCGCGGCGTTTCCTGCGCTTGCGGCAGAGTCACAGTCTGGCAGGCGGCCAGCGCGGCGGAGATGGCCAGCAGGAGCGCTACCAGCCGGTATGTGGCTGCGATAGGGCGGTGTCTGTTCATAGCGGCAAGTGTACCGGAAAAGCGGACGGAAAGAAAGACCCGGCCTTATGCGTCTAGAGTGGGCGGGCGGGATGGGGCGTAAGCCATCACAAAGAACCCGCGCAGGGGTTCGCCGGTGGTCTGCGACATCTTCGCGCCGGGGTTCCAGCGTTCAGGAACGATCAGCGCCGGTTCAATGCCGGGATGGTTGGGATCGTACAGGCGGATGCGCAACCAGCCGTCTTCAATTTCTTCGTAGCCGGTGGCGATCACCTGGTGGTTGCCGGTCGGGTCGGCCAGGCCGCGCGTGCGCACCAGGCACAGCACGGCGGGCAGGCCGACGTTGATCAGCGAGCGCATGCGCGCCAGTTCCACCTCGCAGGTCTTGCGGCCGACGTATTCGTCGTCCCGCAGCAGCCAGTTGGCCAGGCGCAAGAGCAGCAACGGGCTCATGCTCTCGATCTGCCGCCGGTAGAGGTAGCGTGCCAGCGCGGGTGTAAGCGTCTCCACCCGGTCAAAGCGCGGGATGGGCTGCCCGCTGTTCTGGTAATCCAGGGCAGCATAGCACATGCCGCCGCACAACCCAATCACCAGTTGCTCCGGGGTCAGCCGCTTGAGCAACGGCATGGCGCGGCGGGGGCGCGGGTCGAAGGCGTTGGCAAAACGAAAACCATCGTCGCGAGCGGCGAATTTCGTGTGCATGGGGCTCATGGCTCACCTCCGGTGACAGGGCGGGTTGGTAAACAGGCCGGCAGCGGGTTCGCGCCGGTGTGTGAAAATTATACCATCCCCAGGGTGCGAAGGATTTGAGCGCCCGCGCAGCACGAAGAGCTTAATGGGTCATGATATAGGCCACATCACCGGCAATGGCCGCGCCGGGGGTGCCGTACGGGTACACCACGCGCAGGTAGCCGTCTTCATCCACCAGCAGCACAGTGGCGGTGTGATCGATCAGATAGCCGCCGCTGTCATTGTACGGTCGCTTTTGGAAAAAGATGCCGTACTGCGCGGCAATTTCATTTAATGTATCGATCTCGCCCGTCAACCCGGTCAACCGGCCGGCCGGGTCGATATTGGCCAGGTAGGCTTGCATGCGCTGCGGCGTGTCTTTCTCCGGGTCGATCGAAACGAAGACCACCCGGGTCTTTTCCGCGCGGCGGCCAAGCGCATCCAGCATGTCGCGCATCTCGTACAGGGTTGTCGGGCAAACATCCGGGCAGGCGGTGTAGCCAAAGAACAGCAGCACCACACTGCCGCGCAGATCGCTCAGGCGCACCGGCTGGCTGCCCGGGCCGGTGAGGGTGAAGTCGTAGGCCGGCTGGGGCGACTGCATGACCGTGCCCGCGAAGGTGTGCGGCCGCACCGCGTTCCACAGCACAATCACAGCCACCAGTCCGATCACCAGCCCCAGCACCGGCAGCGTCCAACGCGAGCGAATAATGTTGATCATGCCAAATCTCTCCTCAGCGTTCAATGCGGGTAACAGGCGAAGAAATGCGCCGCCTCGTACGCCAGCCGGGCCGAACCCTGGGCCTGGGCGATTTCTTCATACACCAGGTCGAGCTGCTCAACAAAACGGCCGGTGTCCAGTTCGGGAGTGTCGTAAATGGCGCGCACGATTCCCTCGCCGTCCACCAGCACGTAGCGCGGCGCGAAAAAGATCGTGCCGTTCTCGCGCGGCTGGTACAGCACGCCAAACGCGCCGCCGCTGACGTTCTTCAAGATCTTTTCCGGGCCGGTCAGCCACTTCCACTCGACCGCGCGCGGCGTAAACGGTGGCGAATAACCGGCAAGCTGCTGCTGGGTGTCGTTGGCCGGGTCGATGGTGATGGTGATAAACCGCAGCGCGGGAGCGCGCGGTGGCTGTTCCGCCAGCCTGCTGTCGATGGCCTCAAGAGTGCGGTAAATAGCGTCGCAATCCTGCCCGCAGCGCGAGTAGGCAAACGTATACAGCGTCAATTTTCCGCGACCATCCTCGCTGGTCACGGTTTGCCCGCTGCCATCCACCAGGCTGTATCCCGGCGCCAGGCTGATGCGCGGCAGCACCAGCACCGGGCGCGCAATCACAAACCACAGGATGGCTACCACCACCACCGCCGCCACAATCGCCGCGGTTTTCCAGTACCAGCGCGTTTTCATGTGTACATTCTAGCACAATCTTAACAATCGCTGCTTCCGCGTGAGTTTCATCGTGCTCACAAACCGATAATCGTCCGTATCACCCCTTCCAAAAGTGGGGTATAATCGAAATTAATTCACGACCGCTCTAGCCAACATCAGGATGCTGTATTGGCCCATCAACGCCGACCGGAAGACTTAACCGTAGAGGAATTGCGCCGCTTGTTAATGGAAAAACGGCGTGCAACACGTCAAACACGTCTGGACGCCTTCCGGCAGACGGGGCGGATTGTACCTGTCAACGCGCTCACGGTTTCTGAGCCGACCTATGCAGCCCCGGTTCCCAAAGAGCGCAGCCGCCGCAAGGTGTTGTTTGACCGGCTGCTGTTCCTCATCGAAATTGCTGCAGTGGTTGGGCTGGTCTACGTCCTGTTCAGTGGTTTTAACGTCTTGAGCAACCTTAACAACGAAGTCGCTTCGGTTCTCACCCAGCCGACGCTCACCCCCACCCCCATCATCATGGCCGTGGTGCTGCCCTCCGGGCATATACCGCCCACCGGGGATGAAATACGGCCCAACGACGCGGAAATTCCCGAACATCTGCGCCCGCTGATGCAGTCGCTGGCGGATCTGCCGCTGCCGACGCCCAGCCCTGAGCAGGGCGTGCGCATTCAGATCCCCGCGATCGATGTGGACGCGCCGATCGTGCAGGGAGACGGGTGGGAGCAGTTGCGCAAGGGTGTGGGCCAGCATAACGGCACGCCCAACCCCGGCAGCCAGGGAAATGTGGTTCTTTCGGCGCATAATGATGTCTTTGGCCAGATTTTCCGGGACCTTGACAAGCTTAAAGAAGGCGACGCGATCATTCTCTACACCAACCTGCGCACGTACACCTACCTGGTGCGCCAGACGCAGATTGTAGAGCCCACCCAGGTGGAAGTGATGGCGCCGACGCAGGAAGCGGTAGTCACGCTGATTTCGTGCTATCCGTACATGGTGGACAACAAACGCATTGTTGTCACCGGTCATTTGCAATAAATGCGACTATTTCATTTTTGAGGAGTTTTTTGAATGGCAAAGAAAGTCAAACGACAGGTCACTCGTCCTGAACGGGCAAACACTCCGGAGACCCCTCAGGCGGTATCCAATAACGGTTCTGGTTCGCGCTACCCGGTGCGTTCCAGCGCCCCCGCGGGTTCTTCTTCGGAATTCAACCCCGATTACAGCTACGTCAAAAGCGACCTGCGCCGTATCGGCATCCTGGCGGGTTCCTTTATCACCATTTTGATCGTCCTGTCCTTTTTCCTCCGGTAAAAATACGCGGGTGGAGAGAGATGAGCCAACGAACGGGAACAGCCTACGGTTGAGGATGTTCCCGAATCGTTTTTGAAGAACTGCCTTTCAATTCGCGCTCTCTTCCGGCCACCAAGCTTACTCACTGGTTCACCTAGTTTTGTAAAAGGAGATTGTCATGGCACCAATGTTTGTTCCCGGTCCGGTAGATGTTGCTCCGGAAGTACTTGCGGCGCAGGCCAAACCCATGATGCCGCACCGCAGCAAAGACTTTGAAGCGATTTTCCGCCGGACAGAAGAGAAACTGGAGAAAGTGTTTTATACCCAGTATCGTGTGTTCCAGGCCACCTCGTCCGGGTCTGGCATGCAGGAAGCGGGCATTCGCAACTTCGTCCAGGAAACCGTCCTCTCCTGCACCAACGGCTCCTTTGCAGACCGCTGGTACAATGTGGCGATCAGCAACGGGAAGCAAGCCGACAAATTGGATGTTCCGTGGGGCCAGGTGATCACTCCGGATATGCTGGCGGATGCACTCAAGAAGAAGCACTACGAAGCCGTCACCATCGTCCACAACGAAACCTCCACCGGCGCGGTGAACCCGGTCAAAGAACTGGCGGCTGTGGTGCAGGATATCAGCCCAGATACCCTGGTTCTGGTCGACGCCGTGTCCTCACTGGCCGGCGATAAAATCGAAATGGACGCGTGGGGCATCGATTTCCTGCTCACCTCGTCGCAGAAATGCTTCGCGCTGCCCCCGGGTCTGGCGTTTGCCGCCGCCAGCGACCGCGCGATGAAGAAGGCCGAGACGGTGCAGAACCGCGGCTGGTACTTCGACCTGCTGCTGATGGAAAAGCACCGCTTGAAGGACTCCACCCCCATGACCCCCG
>CALDSL010000446.1 GCA_937920255.1 uncultured Anaerolineaceae bacterium
CGGTCCATCATGCGGCTGCGCAGGCGCGGCTCAATCTCGTCCAGTTTCTTGATGGTGGTGATCACTGTGGGCAGGTTGGCGTTGTAGCGGAAGTTGAGGATCTGGTACATCTTCTCCTGCGCCCAGGGGGTGCTGCTCTGGCCGCCGTAGTCATCCAGGATGAGCAGCGAGGCATTGCGCACCTCTTCGAACAGGTGATCATAGGTAGTGTTGCTGTGTGGGCTGAACGTTGCGCGCAGATGGTCGAGCAGTTCGGCCACCACCCAGAAGCTGACCCGGTCGCTGTTTTTGACGCGGTAATTGCCGATCGCCGCGGCCAGGTGGGTCTTGCCGCAGAAGTAACCGCCGCTGATGACCAGCCAGCCCGAGGGGTTCTCGGCGTATTGCTGCACAGCGCGGTATACCTTTTCCAGGTTGGCGCGCACCTCAGGGTCGAGCTTTTCAAACTCGCGCAGGCTGAAGGTGCCAAAGGTGTTGTCAGCCAGCAGGCCGAGGTCGGTGCGCTGCGACTGCCCTTCTCCCTTGGCCGGGCGGCGGTAATCCGGCGCGGTGATCATAATCTTGTTCACCAGTTGCGGGTCGAGCAGGCGCGAGGAAATGCGCCCGTCAATCTCTACCAGGTCGAGGTTGGTGGTGACCACGGTAGGCATGCGCTGCACGTAGCGGTGGTTAATCACCTGGAACAGCTTTTCCTCGGCCCACTTGGTGGCGTTCTGCGTGCCCAGGTCGTCCAGCACCAGCAGCGGCACATTGCGGATCTCGTCGAAGCGCTCCTCAAAACTGGTATCCGGCGCGTCGTAGGAATAGCGCAGCCAGTCCAACAGATCCGGCACGGTGAGGAACAGGGTTTTCACCCCGCGCTGCATGGCCGCATTGGCGATCGCCGCCGCCAGGTGGGTTTTCCCGCAGCCGTAACCACCCATCAGCAGGAACCAGCCGTTCAGATCCTGGGCGTACTGCTGGGCGAAGCGGTAGGCCATCTCCAGCGAGGATACTTCGCGCGTGTCCGCGCCCACCAGGCCTTCGGGGTGGAAGCTCTCAAAGGTCTTATCGCTCAAGGCCTCCATATTGCTCTGGCGCAGCAGGCGGCTCTGCGCGCCGGCCACGGCCTTGCGCTGCAGGCAGGAGCACATCACCAGCTTGCCGAAATCCGGGTCGGTGATGGGCAAATCCTGGCGGACATGCCCCACCCCACCGCAGATGGGGCAATTGGGGTCGCCGGGCAGGTCCGGGTTGGAGCGCGGGCTCTCAGTGCTCGATGAAGTCTGCGTATTCGCCTTCGACATATCTGCGGCGATCTTCTTCAGCGTTTCGTCGATTCGAGTCATGGCGTCCTCTCTCCTTGCGCGAGCGCAAAATGGCATCCACATACCGCCAGCGGCGGGCGTTGTTTTCCACCGCGGCGCGCACCGCTTCTTCAATCCATTCGGCCGGGTATTCCTGCTCGGCGTCGCGCAGGGTATCCACCATCATGGGGGTCAGCGGCCCGATGTTCTGTTCATACAGGGTGAAAATGCTGGGGCGCTCCACTTCCAGGGCCGCATCGGCGCGGGCAAGGCCTTCCAGCGTCCAGTCGCCATTTTGCAGCGCCTCGACCGCCGCCCGCCCGCGCGGCGAATTGAGAAAATAGGCCGTGCTGTCCTGCTCGCCGTCCCTGGCAGAGACTTTCAATAAGGTGCCGCGCAGCACGGCGCGTTCGAGCGCATCCGCCAGGCCGGCGCGGGCTTTTTCCTCGTCGATGCCAAACACGGCGCGCAGGTAGCGATCTTCCAGGCAGTCGCGGAAGCTGATGTAACGGATGTTCCCTTCCTGCCGGTCAAGAAACCACAGCGCGTACAGCGTCACCTTCAGTTCGCCCAGATCATCGATGGTGGGCAGCAGCTCGGTAAAAAAGGTCGACGGGACGGGCGTCATGCGCACCTTGCCCGATGGGAAACCGGCAAAGGCTTTCATGGGTTATTTCCTCCCGCCCGCGCCGGGCGGCATCGGGGCGGCGTTGTCGAACCGGGCCAGGTTGCTCAGGAACACCAACTCAATTCCCGGGTGGGTGGGGCCATTGCGGTGCTTGGCCACGATGATCTCGGCCACATTGGCGCGCGGGCTGTCTTTGTCCAGCGCGTCCGGCCGGTTGATGAACATGACAATATCCGAATCCTGCTCGAGACTCCCGGATTCCCTCAAGTCGGACAGCACCGGCTTTTTATCCGAGCGCTGTTCGACGGCGCGGGATAGCTGGGCGGCGGCCAGGACGGGTACGTTCAACTCGCGCGCCAGCACTTTCAGGTTGCGCGAGATGTAGGACACTTCCTGCACGCGGTTGTCGTTGCGCGTGTCGCCGGACATGAGCTGCAGGTAATCGACGATGATGAGGTCGAGGCCGAATTCCAGATGCAGGCGGCGGCACTTGGTGCGCAGTTGCAGCGGCGTGATGGCCGGGGTGTCATCCAGGTACATGTGCGTGCCGGCCAGCACTTCGATGGCGTGGGTGAAGATGGGCCACTCGTTATCTTCCAGCTTACCACTGCGCAGGCGCTGGGTGTCGATGCCGGTCTCCTGAGCGATCAGGCGCTGCACCAGTTGTTCGTTGGACATTTCCAGCGAGAACATTGCCACGTGTTTTTTGTGCTTCTGCGCCGCGTTCTTGGCCACCGAAAGCATAAAACCGGTCTTACCCATGCCAGGGCGGCCGGCGATAATCAGCAGATCCGACTTCTGCAGCCCGCCCAGCAGCTTATCCAGATCGTACAGGCCGGTGGGAACGCCGTAAATCTCTTCGCTGCGCTGCGAGAGCTGCCCCACGCGGTCGTAATACTCACTCAGCACCTGCTCGATCGGCACCAGGTCGTGGCGCACGCGCCGCTCGCCGATGCCAAAGATCGATTTTTCGGCTTCGTCGATGATGGTTTCCACCGTCTGGGTCTGGTCGTAGGCCAGCCGGGCAAGGTCGTTGGCCGACTGCAACATGCGGCGGCGCACGGCGTTATCCTCGACGATGTGGCCGTAGGCCACGCTGTGCAGCGAGGTGGGCGTCTGGTTAATCAGCGCCATCAGGTAGGCCGGTCCGCCCACCTCGGCGAGCTGGTTCTGCTGTTCCAGGTCTTCGGTGACCGTCAGAAAATCAATGGGGGCGCGGCGGTCGTGCAGGCGGGTAAAGCAGTCCCAGATCCAGCGGTTGCGAACGATGTAGAAATCGTCGCTGTGGAGAAACTGCGCCAGGTCGTAATAAACTTCGGGGTTAATTAAAACAGCCCCCAGTACCGCCTCTTCCGCCTGCCGGCTATGCGGTAAATTTTGCGTGGCGGGTGGGGCTGCGCTGGTGATTTCGTCTAAATCGGGAGGGGGCGGGTAGTCTGTCATCGGGTTTGACCCTCTGAAAAAATCACCGGGGTTGTGTGGCTATCCCCGGTGTGTACCTTACTGTGTCAGCCCTTTGCAGGGCGGTCGGGGTCTTCGTCGTCCTCTTCTTCATCATTATCGGACGTCTCGTCCAATTCAAGATTTTGGAGAAAATCTTCAAACACCGATAACCGTTCTTCCGATTCTTCTTCAACCACTTCTTCACTCGAAGCGGCCGCGGCGGCGGCGGCGCTACCCGCCGTATCCTGCGCCTGGATGTCCTGTTCGGGCACAATCCCGGCCGAGTCCATCACCTCGCTCGAAACCAGGATCGGCACGCGCGCGCGCACGGCCAGGGCAAGGGCATCGGATGGGCGCGAATCAATCTCGATGGTGCGCCCGTTGTTGTCCACCACCAGGTTACCGTAGAACACATCGTCGCGCAGCGAGATCACTTCCACGCGCATCAGGCGCGCGTTCAACAGTGAAAACGCATTTTTTAACAAATCGTGCGTCTGGGGGCGGGCGACTTCAATCTCTTGCAGGGCGATGGTGATCGCTTCGGCCTCAAACGGGCCAATCCAGATGGGCAAATAACGCTCGGTGTCCACCTCACGCAGTACGACAATGCGCTGCTGATTGGTCAGGCTCACGCGGACACTATCGATCACAACTTCTACCATTCTCGGCATACAAACCTCCCTCGAGGGGATACTATTCTCGTATCAGCTTTTATTCTAACATGGCGGGTACGAGGATGCAACTCAA
>CALDSL010000447.1 GCA_937920255.1 uncultured Anaerolineaceae bacterium
CGCTGCGCGAGCACTGGAACTGCCTGCTCGACCGCCTGCAGGTGCAGACGCCGGATGAGCACACCAACCGCATGGTCAACATCTGGAACGCTTACCAATGCATGATCACGTTCAATATGTCGCGTTCGGCCTCGTACTTCGAATCGGGCATTGGGCGCGGCATGGGCTTTCGCGATTCCAACCAGGACCTGCTGGGGTTCGTCCACATGATCCCGGAACGCGCGCGTGACCGCATCCTCGACATCGCCGCCACCCAGCTTCCCTCGGGCGGGGCCTATCACCAGTACCAACCGCTCACCAAGCGCGGCAACAATGACGTGGGCAGCAACTTCAACGATGATCCATTGTGGCTGGTGCTGGGCGTCAGCGCTTACCTCAAGGAAAGCGGCGATTTTTCCATTTTGGACGAGCCGGTGCCGTACGACAACCAGCCGGGCACCGAAACCCCGCTGTACGAACACCTGCAGCGCAGCCTGCGCTACACGCTCGATCGCACCGGCCCGCACGGCCTACCGTTGATTGGCCGCGCGGATTGGAACGACTGCCTCAACCTTAACTGCTTCTCCGACACCCCCGGGCAGTCCTTCCAGACCACCACCAACAAAGACGGCGTCACCGCCGAATCGGTGTTTATCGCCGGGCTGTTTGTGCTGGCCGCGCGCGAGTTCGCCAGCATCGCCGAGCATGCCGGCAATGCTGGCGAAGCCTCGAAAATCCGCGCCGCCGCCGGCCGCATGAGCGCCGTAACGCTCGAGCACGGCTGGGATGGCGAATGGTTCCGCCGCGCGTACGATGACTTCGGCCACCCGGTGGGGTCACAAGAGTGCGCCGAGGGTCAGATCTTCATCGAGCCGCAGGGCATGTGCGTGATGGCCGGCATCGGCGTGGAAGACGGCCGCGCCGCCCGCGCGCTGGACTCCGTGGCCGAGCGACTGGCCACCCCGCACGGGATCGTGCTGCAGCAGCCGGCCTATTCGCAGTATTACATTCACCTGGGCGAAATCTCCTCCTACCCGCCGGGGTACAAAGAGAACGCCGGTATTTTCTGCCACACCAACCCGTGGGTGATGATCGCTGAAACCGGCCTGGGCAACGCCGAGCGCGCTTTTGACTACTACCAGCGCATCAATCCCTCGGTGCGCGAAGCGATCAGCGAAGTGCACCGCTGCGAGCCGTACGTATATGCGCAGATGATCGCCGGTAAAGACGCCGCCACCCACGGCGAAGCCAAGAACTCATGGTTGAGCGGCACCGCGGCGTGGAATTACACCGCCATCACTCAGCACATTCTGGGCATCCGCCCCACCCTCGAAGGCCTGCAGGTGCAGCCGGTGATGCCGCGCGCGTGGAGCGGGTTCCAGGCGCAGCGCGTGTTCCGCGGCGTGCGCTTCCACATCACCGTCCGGCGCGTGGGCGAGGGCAACGCGGTGCGCCTGTGCGTCGAAGGCCAGCCGCTGGAAGGCAGCATTGTGCCCGTGCCGGCTGGCAAAACGGACGTGTACGTCGTGGCGGAAGTGGGTTGATATGTTTCGCAGCTCTGCCGTGCGAAAAATCATCCTGCTGTGGTTGGTTTGGTGGATTTGCCTGTTTGGGTTTCAGGAATTTGTCACACGGCGTTTCCAGCCGCAGCGGCCGGATACCGCGCTGCAGTGGACGCGAACTGAAACCGGGGCCAAGTCGCAGAATGACAAGCCCTATCTGCTGGACCCGTTCCTGAACGAACACGTCTCCTGGGATTCGGAGTTTTACCTGGGCGTCGCCGACCAGGGGTACGTTAACTCCGACATTCGCTCCATTCCCGGCCCGGATGGGACAAAACTCTCGCTCAGTTATGCCTTCTTTCCGCTCTACGCTCTGCTGATCCGCTGGCTGGCCTTGCCGCTCACCGTGTTGGGGCTGGGGAAGATCGCTACGCTCACCCTGGCGGCAGTAGTGATCTCGCTGCTGGGCACGCTGGCCGGGATGCTTGCGCTGTACGATCTGGCGCGCGGCTGGCTTGGGGAGGATGGTGGCATGCGCGCCGCCTGGTATATGCTGGTCTTTCCCACCGCGTTCTTCTTTGGTCAGGTATACACTGAAGGCCTGTTTGTGGGGCTGGCGTTTGGCGCGCTGGCGCTGGCGCGGCGCGGACAGTGGGCCTTGGCGGCGCTGCTGGCTGCCCTGGCCGCCTGGACGCGCGCGGTGGGTGTGGCGCTGGCGGTTCCACTGGCAGTGATGGCCTATCAGCAACTGCGCAACGCGCCCAGTACTGATGGCGAAAGAAAACCGGCTCTGGGCGCGGCCGCCGCGGCGCTGGCGCCGCTGGCCTCGCTGGGCGCGTGGTGGCTTTCGCCGCTGCGCCCAGCCTTCTGGTTCGTGGAAGACAACTTCTTTGGCCGTCGTTTCTTGGCTGTGGAAGGTTCTTGGCAGGGCTGGAATATGGTCTGGCAGGAGATGATCCGCACCAGTAATGGCCCCAGCAAAATGTACTTCCTGCTCGAGTTCGCGATTATTTTCATTGCGCTGGCGTGCGCCCTGGCACTGCTGCGCCGCATGCCGGCTGTGGCGCTGTTCAGCCTGGCCGTGTTTATGATTGCGGTGTTCAGCGGGGCGGGGCAGAGCATGAACCGTTACGTTCTCGCCATGCCGACCTTGTTTCTCGCGCCGGCCTGGCTGGGGAAAAACGAAGTCTTTGACCGCGGCTGGACGCTGGCCTGCGTTCTGTTAATGGCCACCCTAGCCGCCCTGTTCTCGTACGATTTCTGGGTAGGTTGA
>CALDSL010000448.1 GCA_937920255.1 uncultured Anaerolineaceae bacterium
GAGCAATGGTCTCGCCGGGGATCAACGGATCGTAACCGATGATCTTCATCCCGAACGCGGCGGCGCGTTTGGCCACCGCCTGGCCGATGCGGCCGTAACCGATCACGCCCAGCGTCTTGCCATTCAGTTCGGCGCCTTCAAATTCCTTCTTCAGCCACTTGCCGGCCTTCATCGAGGCGTCCGCGCGCGGAATCTCGCGCACCACGGCCAGCATCAGGCCGAGGGTTAGCTCCGCCACGGCGAGGGTGGTGGCGATGGGCGAGTTGACCACGGTGATGCCGCGCTCTTTGGCGGCGGCCAGGTCGATATTATCGACGCCCACGCCGGCGCGGCCAACGACTTTCAAGTTTTTTGCGGCTTCCATGACAGCTGGGGTCACTTTCGTGCGGCCGCGGACGATCAGCGCGTCATATTCGCCGATCACCTGCAACAGTTCGTCCGCGCTGATCCCGGAGCGATTGCTCAGCTCCGCGGATTCACGCAGAATTGCCTGCCCATTCTCTTCAAGGCCATCCGTAAGCAAGACTTTCCAAGCAGCCATTACCAAAATCTCCTTTTTCGCGAAATATTGACGAGGGAATAACAGACATAATCATTGTACCTTAATTCACCTGCAATCCATCCGGGCAAAGCCGCGCGCAATCCAGGTATAGAGGAGTGTCACGCGTCCATATGACAGAAGGCATACATGCTGTGATAAAATCGGGGCCATGCTGCAAAAAATCAACCCCCGCCTGCTGGATTCGGAACCCATGCGCCGCTGCGAGCTGGGCGAGTGCCGCGCGGCCTGCTGCCTGCACGGCGTGTGGATCGACACGCAGGAGGCGCAGGACATCCTGGCCCACGCCAGCCTGATCAGCCCGCATATGCCCCCCGGCCGCGAAGACCCCGCGGCGTGGTTCGACTGCCGCGAAGACGATGACCCATTTTCCAAGAGCGGGCGGGTGGTGCACAGCGCCGTGCTCAAAGATCGAGGGCATTACGGCGGCACTGCCTGTGGCTTCCTGCGCGCCGATTTCAAGTGCGCCCTCCAGGTGGCCGGCGCCGAAGCCGGCCTGCATCCCTGGCGCTTCAAGCCGTTCTACTGCGTGCTTCACCCCCTCGACCTGGACGACGAAGGCCGCATCACCCTGGATGAAACCGCCCTGCTGCTGGACGAGCCCGGTTCGTGCCTGCGCCCCGCTGCTCAGGACATCCCCCTCGCCGAAACCTTCGAACCCGAAATCACCTACCTGCTGGGCCAGGAAACCCACCGCGCGCTGCTCGAACAGGCGCGAAAACGGTAACCCCGCTGCGCCCCGGGGTACGGCACGGCCAGTAAACCGAATTATGAAATAATACACGGAGAAAACGATTCAAAAAAATCCTTCTTGACTTTCTCTCGTAACATCGTATCCTATATCAAGAAGTTTACAACGGTATATACCTTTATTTCTTTAATTAGCGGAAAGAATTTCAATTGAACACAGCGCATCGCCAGAGGGGGAATGTCCAAAGCTACCTAATGTTGAAACCCCTCTACGAAGGCAGAAGCGAACCCGCCGTACGAACTTTTTCCAAATTCAGGCTACATCAGGGGTCAAAAATTTTCAATGAAAACGGATCTTTGTTTTCGCTTTGCAGCGATATTACTATTTTTGCTTGGCTCAGTTGGATGTTCCCTGAACCCCGAACTGTCCGCTAAGGAAACGTTATTTTCGGAAATGAATAAAGATGTCATCTTTACAGACTATTTTAAAATAACCGTCTTAAGCGATGGAGATGGTCTGTTTACCTTGGTTTACGAGAATATCTCTTCCAACAAGATAAACATAAAGGTACCAGACGAACATGAGATTTTCTTCTATGATACGAGCTCCGAACAGTGGAAGACTATTCCGGATCTTATGCACAGAATATACCAACCATTAGACGAGAAAAGGGGCTTCATTTTACTTGATACGAAAGAAGGATATGCGCGTGGTGGCAATCGCGATTATTATACACTCGTGATTAAACCAGATGGTTCTGAATTGGAAAAGCCTGTGTCTATTCGGGTTCTGCTGGTAGGGGAGATCGCTGAGAATACAAAACAATCCGAAACCAAAGTTGGTGGTTTTGTGGATTTTTTGATCGAGTAGGATGAGGTCACTGCCAGCCCTCGAAGAGGATTGAACCCACCGGTCAAAGTCATACATGATCTCGTCTATGAACATGAACCAGCACACACCAGAGGTAAGTGATGGCGTTGGCTGAAGTGGGTTCGACCCTCCACGAGGGTAGGAGCAAACCCATCCTAAGAACTAGGTCGATATCCCACTACACAAGAAGTCTTACATTTTGCAGCAAGTCTCGATTACGGGAATTGGGAGAAACGGAATCAAGAGGATATGCAACATGGATACCTTTTTTTCAGACCGATTTTTAAGTGAACTGAATTATTTCACTACCAGAAAAGGGATAACTTTATTTTCGCCCGCGGATAATGAAGATATCCTGGCAGCTGAAAAAACTTTGGGATGTAAATTGAGCCCACAGATGAAACGCTTTTTGACACAATTTAACGGAGGACGAATAATCGAAATCACTATCA
>CALDSL010000449.1 GCA_937920255.1 uncultured Anaerolineaceae bacterium
TGTCCACCACGTTGGTCATGCCGCCCGCCACCGCGCCCATGCAGTTCCACATGTGCGAGGTGAGGGTGGGCATGTCGGAGGGGAGCGCCGCGTAGAGGTTCTTGAACAGCTCGCTCATCTTGTAGTCTTTGACCTCGGTCTTGAGGAAGCGCCAGGGCCAGGTGACGATCCAGTTGTTGAACAGCGTATTCAAACCGGGCAGCGACGGTTCGCCGGTGGTCAGCGATTCCCACACGTATTTGTCGAACCAGGAATAGCGCTGGGAGATGCGCGAATATTTGCTGTAGTTGGTGTTGCACCAGTTGATCACGTCGGTGGTGATGCCGGGGATGGAGAGCAGATCGAGCCAGTAAGGTGTGAAGCCCATCGCTTTCGCGGCGGAGACGCCCGCCATGGCGATGCGGTAATGCCCAAACCCCATGCGGATAGTGCTGACGACGACCCCGTTCTCCTTGTCGAGCGGCGCGCCCTGCCCATCGCGCACGAGGGTTTTCAGCCCGAAGATCTCGTGGCCGTAGGGGTGATTCTCGACGCACAGGTGGAACTTCTCATTGGGGTCGTAGTTGAACTTCCTGGCCAGCATGTCCTTCCACTTGTCCGCGGCGCGGGTCTGGCTTTTGGTGATGGGATTGCCGTATACCTGATATTGTCCGTCCTTCTTCTGTAACATAAGGGCCTTCTCCTTGAACGTAATGTGCTTGCAATGAATGACCGCGGACGATGGACGATGGCGTTGGTCTGAGACCCGTCATCCGCGGTCCTGGGTTTCGATGGAAAGCGCTGTTTTTATCCCTTGACGCCGCTGCCTGCCACGCTTTCGACGAAGAAGCGCTGCCCGAAGATGAACACGATCAGCGGCGGGATGATGGCAATTGCCGCGCCGGCCAGGATCAGGTTGGGCGTGTCTGAGGCGCGCCCGCGCAGCACGTTGAGCGCCAGGGTGAGTACATGGTTCTTTTCATTGCCCACGTTGATGATGACCAGCGGCCAGAAGAACGAGTTCCAGGCGTAGAGGAAAGTGAAGGTGGCCTGGGTGGCCAGGGCGGGCACGCTGGCCGGAACCAAAATATCCTTGAGGATTTGGAAGCGCGAGGCGCCGTCCAGCAGCGCGGCTTCCTCGATCTCCTTGGGGAAGGTGATGAAGTGCTGGCGCATCAGGAACGTGCCGTAGGCGGTGAAGATCCACGGGATGATGAGGGCGGCAAGCCGGTCCGTCCAGCCGATGAGCACCATGAGCTGATACAGCGGCACGATGAGCATCACGAACGGGATCATGATGGTGCCAAGGTAGAACACAAAGACCGTATCGCGCCCGGGGAACTTCAGGCGTGCAAAGGCATAGCCACCAAAGATGGAGGTGGCCAGTTGGCCCACCACGACCAGGATGGTGACGAGGGCGGTGTTGGTCAGGGCGCGGCTCATGTTGTTGAGCTCGACGACCTGCTCATAGTTTTCGGGATGCCAGCTAACATTTTCCACCGGCTGGCTGAGACGCACGTTGCGGTAAACCTTTTCTTCGGGATTCTGCGGGTCAATGAACTCGCCCACTGTGGTCTGGCTGACGAGGATCATGGGCGTCACCTGGCCGTCCACTTCCACGTCGAAGAGCTTTTGTTCCTTGCCGTCAATCGTCACCGATTGGGGGTTCATCGCGCCGCCGGTGGGTTTGACCTCCGAGGGGTAGCGCTCCACAGTCGCGGTGAGGTTCTCGGGCGGGGCATACGTTCCCACGCGGATGTTGCTCTGGACCAGGGCGTATTCTTTTTGCTGGCCGTCCACATCCACGTAGTACAGCGGGAGGGGCTCGTCGTACCCGTTGACGGTCGTCTCGGCCGGATCGCGCGGCAGCAGGCGCGGCGGGTAGCGGAATGTGTCCGAGGGGATCTTGAACGAGGTGGTGATCATATACAGGAACGGGAAGATCATCACCAGCGCAAAGAAGGTCAGCACGATGTAGACACCGAGGTTGCCCAGGAAGCGGCGGAATTTGTAGGATTGGGTATTCATGGTTCGCCTCCTAGCTTTCGTAAATACTGGAGCGGCGCTGGCGCTGGAACTGCACCAACGTCAGCCCGAAAATGACGATGAACAACACCCAGGCGATGGCCGAGGCGTAGCCCTGTTTGAAATTCTGAAAGCCGCTGCGATACAGGTACAAGACCAGCGTGATGGTCGAGTTGTTGGGGCCTTCAGGTGGGTTCATCAGGATGAAGACCTGCTCGAAGACTTGCATGGCCTGAATGGTGGTGGTGGATACCACATAGAACGTGGTTGGCGCGAGCATGGGAAGGGTGATGCCCCAGAACTTCGCCCACGGGCCGGCGCCGTCCACGGTGGCGGCTTCATATAGTTCGCCCGGAATGTTCTGCAGGCCGGCCAGGAACAACACGGTGTTGAAGCCCATCGTCTGCCAGGCGGCGATCAAAATCACGGCGAACAGGGCGGTTTTCTCGTCCGAGACCCATTGGATTTTGGGATCGATGATGGCGAGATTGAACAGATTGTTCCAAAACTCGATGCCCACCGTGATGAAGTAGTTGATGTAACCGATGGTGGCGTTATAGAGCCACTGCCAGACCAACGCAATGCCGACCACGGCGGCGATGCTCGGCATAAAGTACACGGCCCGGAAGAACTTCATGCCGGGGAGCTTGCTGTTGAGCACGTTGGAAAGCACCAGGGCGGGGATTACACTCAGCGGCATGGCGAACAGCACAAAGGTCAGGGTGTTGCGCAGCGCCAGCCAGAAGAACTTATCGGCGGCGGCGAAGAGCAGCCCGCCATTACCCAGGGCAAGGCGTCCGACCTCGTCGTAGACTTTGATATCCACGACCTCGCGCGCCAGTTGGGTGGGCGAAGACAGCCAGGCAAAGCGGACGTTGAGGATGCGGGCGTAGTTTTCCAGGCCAACCCAATTGGGCGGGTTGAAGGCGTCCGAATCGGTGAAGGAGAAATAGAAGGAAAGGATGAGCGGCCCGGCGAAAAAGATCAGAAACCCCAGCAGGTTGGGGGACAGGAACAGCCAGCCACTAATGATCTGTTCGTGGTTGGTCTTGGCGTTCAGGGCCTCAGCGACCTCAGAACGCATCATCGACCAGAGGGAAAGGCCGAATATGAGTGTGCCCGCCACGGCGACCAGACCGGTGGGTTGCAGCAGTTTGCCCAGAAAATACAGAACGCCATTGACCGCGTCGATCTGCCACAGGAACAGGACGACACCCCCCAGTATGATCCAGCGGCTGACGGTTTTGAGACTGGTGGTGGTGGATACATCACGTTTGGGGAAGCGATCTTCGATCGTCCCGAGGAAATAGCCCGCCACGGCGATGCCCAGATAGGGCAGCCCGCGCCCAAAGGTCTCGCCCAGGGCGTCGATGCCGATGAAGACCTCGCCGGTGTTTAAGACAATCACGGCGCACGCCACGAAGGCCAGGTAATCCAAAGCCAGGGAGATCATTCGCCCGGCGTGCCTGTGGCGCGTCAATTGCAGGGCGCCAATACCACTGGCGATGGCGGCAATCAACAGGATGGCGGAAACCAGGAGTTTTTGCCAGTTCGAGTCAAGTGTCACCCAGCCAAGCCATGGCGCCAATGCCCCTGCGGCCGCGAGTACCGCAAACACACCGCGCCAGATGGATTGCAGGAGCAGGATCTGGTTCGTGCGGACGTCCAACGATATAACCTCGTTCATGGCAAAACTCCTTGAATGACCGAGTTTGAGAGGATCTTTATTCAAAGATCGCGAAATCGCAAAGGGGCTATGTGGTGTGGGGTTGGCTTGCGTGTTGGTGGAAGAGAGGAGGGGCAGGCAGATTTCTGCCTGCCCCTTGAACCACGTGGCTTACTGGTTGAAGACTTTGTTGGCTTCGTCGCAGATCGTGGTGCCAAAGTCGTCCACGGAGGTCGCGCCGGTCAACACACCTTGGATGGCGGGGCCCATGATCTTGTCGAACTCGGGCCACGAGCCAGCCCACAGCGGGCCTTCCGCGGTCGGGGCGGCAGCATCGGCGATGCCATTCAGGAACGCCTGGTTGTTGGCGGGCGGGGTGAAGGTGAGGAAAGCGTCGAGCGCTTCCTGGCTCACACGGCTGGGGATATTGGCGCCGAGCGCGGCAACCTCACCCTGGGTTTGTGCGGTGGTAAGCGCCTGGACAAGCTGCCAGGCTTCTTCCGGATGCGCAGTCTTGGCATTGATCACATACGCGCCCCAGAACAGCCAGTTGCCTGCCGTGCCCTTGGGCCCGTTGGGCAGTTCGACCACGTCCCAGTTGAATTCCACGGTGCGGACACCGGGTGTGGCCCAGCGGCCATTCTGGAACATGGCGACCTTGCCGGCGCGGAACGGGGGCTCGGGATCTTCGCCGTAGGGGGTGGCGACATCATAATCCTGATAGAGCGAGCGCTGGAATTCGAGGCCCTGCAGGGACTCGGCGGTATTGAGCGCGCAGGCTTTGCGATCGGCGGAGAAGAAACCGCCGCCCGCGGCGTTCAGCCATGTGCCGTACGGGCCCCACCAGGCGCTGGCGCCATAACCGTAGATGTCAGAACCCAGAGCGCGGGTCTTCTGCGCCACATCGAGGAACGCGTCCCAATCCCATTTGCCTTCTTTGGCCAGCTCGCGCGGATCGGGCGCGCCGGCTTCGGCGATGAGATCCAGGTTCAGGTACAGGGCGAAGGTCGACACGTCGCGGGGCAGGCCCCACAGCGCGCCAGAGTCGGCGCCTGAAGCATCCGATTCGGGGTTGTAGGTCAGGTGGTACATGGGGCCGGGATAGAAGTTATCCACGCTGAAGCCGTCGGTCTGAGTCGCCAGATCCGAGAAGTTGAGGATCAGGCCGCGGGTGGCGAAATCGGCCACGTCGGTGCCGGGGATCCAGAACACATCCGGCGCGGTGCCGGCCGCAACCTCAGAGCGAAGCTGATCCTGATAGTTCGCGCCTTCGGTGCCGCCCGGTTCGTAGGTTAATGTGATACCATCTAGCTGGGCATCGAGTTCTGTGCTGATCTGGCTGTAGACGTCAATCTCTTCCTGATTGTCGGGGCGTGTACGCCAGCGTAAGGTAACTTCTTCAGCGCTCGGTGCCTCGGTGGCGGGAGCTTCAGTTGCCGCTGGGGCTTCCGTCATCGCGGGCGCTTCTGTCGCGGCCGGTGGTTGAGGTTGAGCGGGAGCTTCGGTCGCAGCCGGAGCAGCGCAGGCTGCCAGGACAAAAGATGCAATCACGAACAAGCTCAGCATCTTGAAAACAACATTCTTTTTCATTACTTCTTCTCCTTAACTGGTTCAAAAGTAGATATGGATTATGCGGGTGGGTTTGTTTCAGGCCGTCTCTTCCTGTTCGGCACCTCCTTGAGGGGTTGTGGATTTTCGCACCACTAACTGCGCAGATAACTTCACTTCACGTACGCCGTTGTTCTTCTCCTGGATGAGATCCAGCAAAATGCGGGTGGCTTCCTGGCCGATGCGGGGCATGTCCTGCCGCATGGTGGTCAGGGGCGGATCGAAGTAGGAGGATAGCGGCATATCGTCCACGCCAATGACCGCCAGCTTCGTGGGAACGTCCAGATTCATGTCGCGCGCGGCGCGCAGGAGGCCCATCGCCATGCGGTCGTTCTGCGCGAAGATGGCGGTTGGCGCCTGTCCTTGCGCTACGAATGACACAAGCGCCTCCTGGCCGGAAGTGGCGGACCAGTCGCCTTCGACGATCATGGCCTCGTCCAGCGGGATGCCCGCCTCACGCAGGGCGCGGCGGTAGCCCGCGGCGCGATCTTGCGAACAGTCCTCTTCCATCGGCCCGGTCACCATGGCGATGCTGGTGTGCCCGAGGGAAATCAAATGGCGGGTCGCTTCATAGGCCACCTTTTCGTCGTCGAGGCAGACTGACGAGACCGGCTCCCCGTGCGAGCGCGCCCCCACGAACACCAGCGGGAAGTTTTTCGGAATGTACTCGTAGCGCTGATCGGAGTAGGGGTTGATGACGATCAGCCCGTCCACGCGGCGTTGGCCCACCAGTTCGTCCACCAGTTCGCGGAACGAGTCCGGGTCGGTGGCCGAGGAAGACAGCAAGAAATACCCGTGCTGCCGGGCTTCGGTCTCCGCGCCTTCGATGACGCTGGCAAAGGTGTAGTCGGTCAGGTTGGGGGAGATGCACGCCAGCGTATGGGTCTGGCCGCGCGCCATCGAGCGGGCAATGGCGCTGGGCTGGTATCCCAGTTCTTCGATGGCGGCTTCAACCAGCGCGCGCGTCTCGGGCAAAACATCATCCCGCCCGTTGATCACGCGCGAAACGGTCTGGTGGGATACGCCAGCCTGGCGAGCTACATCTCGGATTGTCGGGCGGGAAGTAGTCATATTTTTGTGGAGTGGATAGTGGATGTTACCGGTCACGTGACCGGTAACATCAGTTTACAAAAACGCAAGACGTTTGTCAATAGGCAAAATTCAAAAGCCTATCGCCTTCTACCACATCAACGCCAACGGCGTTGCATTTGTGCGCACCAGTCCATTCCCAAGAACATTTCCCGTTCAGATCAGGAAAGCATCTCTAGGTGCCCGAATTCCGATATGGTAGATTGGAACCACGGACAACCATTTGGATGCAAAGGAGATTTTGAACATGCAGAACCCTTCTCTGGCTCGTAAAGCGGGCATTGTTGGTATAATTGGTTCAGTTTTATGGGTGATCGCTGTGCTGATGCAGCACAGTCTTAACCTGTATGAGCTGGACGGCAGCGCGCTGAGTATTGCGCACGAATTAATATTTTTGACCGCCCTGACGGGGGTGGCAGTGGGGTTCCTCGGTTTGATCCCTGGCGGGGCGGTGGCAAGCACCTTTGGAAAAACGGCGGTGATCCTGTACGTGGTTGGCCGGGGATTGATCATTTTCGGCGGCCTGGCGGGTCTGTTGCTGCAGGGACAGGATAGCCCGATCTTCCTGGTCTTTCCCATTGGAGGCACGCTGGGAGATCTCGCGGCTCTGCTGATCGGCATTGCGGTGATCCGCGCCAAACGCTGGACCGGCTGGCAGCGCTGGATGCCCATGGTCCATTTCCTGGTGGTATTCTTTGCGGTCAGCCTGCCGCTCGGATTGGGGTTGACGCCGGACGGTCCCGGTACGGCCGGTGAGCTGGTGATGGGAGCCATGTGGCTGGGCGTGGCGCTGGCGGTGTTCACATCCGCCGCGAGTCTCCGCTCTTATGCCGCAGATCCACAACCTTCGCAGCAGTAACAGCGCTTGGTTATGCAGAGGATCTATGGGCTGGAAATGGTCCATAGATCCCCGCAATTCAGAACATATTTGTCCTTTGGTACCTGAGGCAGCAGTAACTTATGCGTGAACGTTCGAACCCAACCGTGCCTGTGCGCACGTGGAAAACGGTACTCCTGCTGGTTGCTGCCCTGGCCTGGATCCTGCTGAGCGTGCTGCTGCTCGCTTATCGCTTCACGCTCCCCACAGATGGCTGGCTGGTGGTAGAGCCGGATGGATTTGACCGTAATGGCTTTATCTACCGGCAAAATGTCATGGGTCTTCCATCAGACTTGCGACCCGGCGATTGGGTGACAGAAATCAACGGTGTTCCAATCCTCAATGGTCTTCCTATGGAACTCGCGGGGTTGGAAACAACCTGGCGGGCTGAGGGCAGCCTGGCGTACACCCTGCAGCGGGACGGGCAAACCATCGTGGTGCCGGTTCCACTTGGACGCTGGTCGGTCGAGAGGGTGCTGGCTGCAACCGTCACCGCCAACGCGGCCGGCATCTTCACCTGGTTCGGCTTGCTCGTGTTTGTGGCGGTCAGTTTCTATGCGTTCTGGCGGCGTCCGGATCTTCCCGCCGCCACAGCGCTGCTGTTTCTGGCATCGTTTCTGTTCAGCATCTTTGTCACCATGAACATATTGCCGGCCATGGTCGGGGATGTGCTGGATCGGCTGGCGAATATTGGTGTGGTTTCTGTCACGCTTCTCACCTTTTCGGTGCTGCTTCCGCCCGTCTTGATCCGCTTTGGCCTGACCTTTCCCCACACCAAACCCATCCTGCAGATGCATCCCTGGCTGGTTACCCTGCCATACGTGGTGGGGTTGGGGGTGATTGCCGCGTTTGCTTTGCGGGTGTATGTGGCCGGATGGATTTGGATGGCTTGCTCCTTCCTGATCACGATCGGTTTGCTGGCACACAATGCTTTCACCATGCGCGATACCATCAGCCGGGGGCAAATGCGTTGGGCTTTGGGCGGCACCTTGCTTGGCCTGGCGCTTTTCGGGTTGACCTTTACTCCCTTATTGTTCGAGAGATCGTTGCTGAGCAGGACGGGGCAGTTGCTAACTGCTCTTAGCAACCTGGGCTTTCCTGTCATGGGCGTAGGTCTGGCTGTAGCCATTTTGCGCTACCAGTTGTTCGATATTGACCGCATCGTCAATCGCGCTCTGGTGTACTTTGGCCTGACGCTATTGGTGATTGGTTTGTATGTTTTGGTGGTCGG
>CALDSL010000450.1 GCA_937920255.1 uncultured Anaerolineaceae bacterium
GCGTAGCGCCCGGCGGCGCGCATGCGCTGGATCATTTCCACTTCCGGGGTCAATTCTTCCAGCGCCTGGAACAGGTTCTGCTGGATGTGGCGGTCGCGCAGCGCCATCGAGGCCCGCGCCGCCAGGATATCCAGCGAGCGCAACTGGTCTTCCTCCAGCGCGGCCGGGTCGATGCCGGTGATGCCCATCAGGCCCAGCAGTTGGCCGCCTTCTTCCACGCTGGTGTCCAGCAGCGGCACCAGGGTGTCGTCGCCCCACTGGAACATGGGTGGCAGCGCCTCGCCGGTGGAAACCATCTGCAGCAGGCGGCTGGTGTCGGCATCGCCGTTGATGGCCGGCGCCGAGCGGCCGTTCTCAATCACCATCTCCAGCCCGTTGCCGTTCAAGGCGGCCACGTACGCGCCGGTTGCCTGCAGGCGGTCGCGCACGGCTGCCAGCACCATTTCCAAAAACTGCTCCACGTCGTTGCGGGTCAGTAGCCGCTCTTCCACCATGCGCAGTACCTGAACGTCGGCTTTATCGTTGCCGTAAAACAGCCAGCGCTCCCAGAACGAGGACTGCATGGTGATCAGGTATTCCATCAACAAGATCGTAATCACCATCACAATCGGCACCAGGGCGGTGTATTCCATCCCGAATGCTTCGCCGGCGCGGCGGGTGATGGTCACCAGACCCAGCGTGACCGAGGCGGTGACGGGGCCGCGCATGATCCATTTGAACAAACGGCTCTTGACCACGCGGTCGGGCCAGGGCACGCCAAAAAACGCGACCGAATAGGCCATCACCACCACCAGCCCACCCACCAGCAGATTGCTGACCGCCGAGAGCAGCCAGAAGACGATGGGGTTGTTGGCGGCGAAATTGGAGACAAACAGCAGGTATGGGAAAGCGCCCAGCGCCGGAGCGATGGCGCCCACCATCAGGTACACCATTCTGCGGCGGCTGGTGGCTGTGGTGGTACGGCGCAAGGCCTGGATGAACACGTACCACGACATGCCCATCACGGTGACGTAAAACAGCAGGAACACAACGGTCAGCAGCGTGGGCTGCAGGTGCGGCAGGGTGCTGTTTTGCCAGCTCAGCGGCCCGACGAGGAACATGAACGGCAGCGTCGCCAGAAAACCAAACGAAATCAAGTAGGCCAGCCGGATCGACCAGCGGCGGCGGCCCATGCTGGGCTTGCCGGTGGTTTCCAGCAGGGCGTCGGCGAACTGCAGGTAGGTTGTGGGAAGGAACACGATCCCCACCCACTGCAGCCGCAGCCAAAAATCGATGGTGGTTTCAGTGGCCGAGGCGCTGCCAATTGACTCGGCGGTGTAGATCACCACCACGCAGGTCAGGATCAGGGCAAAGGAGCGCGCGACACGGTCACGCAGGTTAAAAGTGAGCGCATGCAGCAGCAGCGAAAATGCAGTAATGGCGATCCCGGCAGATAGAATCTGGCTGGTCGTGCGAAAGAATATGATAAATCCGTTTCCCAAACCGCCAACCATTACATGCCTCGAAGATTTCTACAGATATCAGCGCAAATAGCGCGTAAAGAAGACGGCGATATCCTGATTGTTATAGTAGTGATCGTTATATCCACCAAAATCATACCCCAACTTGAGCGCCATGCGCATGGCGGGAAAATTTTTGGACTGCATCTCCAGAAGCACGCGGCGATAGTTGCGCTGCAGCGCCCATTCGTGACCGGCCAGCACCAGCGCGGTGCCGATGCCTTGGCGGCGCATATCCGCGGCGACGACCAGGTTGCGCACCCAGGCCGTGCTGGCGCCAAAGCCTTCTCCCAGGCAGATGTACCCGACCGGCCGGTCTTCGAAGATGGCGCCCAGGAAGCCTGGCTGGCTTTTCCAGTTTTCTTCCAGCCACTGCGCCGCGGTGGGCGCTTCCACTTTCACTTTGCGGGGCAGGCGCACCTCGCGAAAACCGACGCTAACCAACCCATTTTCCACCTGGCGGTCCATCTGCCAGACGTGGCTGGTCTCATAAAAATGTTCGAGCGCCAGCAGCGCAGGAATATCTGCTCCAATCGCGGGTCGAATGACAATCTCGGGCATGCGTTTCTCCTGGCTATTCGGTCGGCGCAAAAATGCGCACCTGCACCACGCACGCGGGCAGCGGCTGGTTCTGGTTATTCACCGCCACCAGGCGCAGCAGGTAATCGCCCGGCACCATCTGGCTGGTGTTCCAGTCGCCCAGTTTCCCATTGGCCACCGGCTGGTTGCCGGCGGCGATGGTAGCCCAGGTGCTGCTGCCCGGCGTGCTCCACTCGTATTTGTAAAATCCAAAGTCTTCGATGCTGACCGTGCCGGTCAGTTCCACGGTGCCGCTGATTTCCTCACCCGGCAGCGGCGAAATCCACTCGATGCGGCCGGGCTGGCACTGGCCGATATCGACCGTGGCCAACGCCAGTACCTGGCTGGTGGGTGCAACCTGCGTGCCGCCGGCCGCCACCAGGGTGGTGGTGGGGGTGGCCAGCAGATCGAGGGTTGGCGTGGGCAGCGCCCCTGACTGTGGCATGGAGGGCGACACCAGTGATACCAGAATGAACTCGGTCATCATAAACAGGGCGATCAGGATCACCATGGTCATGTTGGCGCTAAAGCGGCGCTGGGCGCTCTCACGTTCCAGCCCATACATGGTGCCGCGCCAGTCCCGCCACGAAACCAGCAGGCGGAACAGGTAAAACAGCCCTACCGATCCCGTGATGAGATAGATAAGGATTTCATTTGATTCAAGAAAACGAAGCACTTCTTCCATGAAGGTATTTTGCCGGCCGTTTCAGGCTAGAGGTTCGCCAGTACCCCCAATACCACAGACTTCAAACGAGGCACGATCACCCGCCCCGCCTCCAGCACTTCTTCATGGGTGGTGACGGTGCTGCCGTCGAGGTTGGCCTTGTTGCTGATGCCCGAAAGCCCCAGCACACGCAACCCGCCATGCCGCGCGACGATCACTTCCGGCACGGTGGACATGCCCACCGCGTCGGCCCCGGCCATGCGCAGGAAGCGCAGATCCGCCGGCGATTCAAACGACGGGCCGGCCAACCCGGCGTACACGCCCTCGCGCAGGGTCACGCCCGCGGACGCGGCGCTCGCGCGCGCCAGATCCATCAGCCGGCGGTCGTACACCTGGCTCATATCGGGGAAACGCGGACCAAACTCATTCAGGTTGGGCCCGCGCAGCGGGTTGGACCCGCCCATGCTCACCAGGTTGAGGTTGTCGGAGATCAGCATCACATCGCCCGGCTCAAATTCCGGGCGGATGGCTCCGGCGGCGTTGGTTACAATCAGCACTTCGACGCCCAAACGCTGCATGACGCGCACCGGGAAGGTGACCTGGGCCATGCTGTAGCCTTCATAATAATGCACGCGGCCCTGCAGCACCAGTACCGGCTGGCCCTGCAGTTTGCCGATTACCAGACGGCTCTGGTGGCCTTCGACGGTCGAGTGCGGCCAGTTGGGGATGTCATCAGAGGGGATAATATCGGCCTCTTCCACGGCTTCGGCCAATCCGCCCAGACCTGAACCGAGGATCATGCCCACGCGGGGTTGATGATGGGTGAGGCTTCGAACAACATCGGCAGCTTCGTCGATCTCCTGAAGCGTAATAAAGTCCTTCATACTCCTCCGGGGATGGCACACAGATAAGCAGGATGAATGTTCCGCGCGAAGCAGCGCGGAACACCGATGCTTAAATTATATCAGAAAGACCTCCACCCGGCCCGCACCCGGGTGTTGGCGCAGAGTTGCAACCTGCGCCAGAGATAAACGATCCAATGTAGGGGTGAAGCATCCGGGCTGGTGACTTATGGATCAAGACACGTTTTGTCTCCGGATGCTTCACCGCATGACGACGATTGATACGCCATGTGGGCCGCGAGGAGATCTGCTCAAACTAAATCCAACTATTCATATGATTACACACGCAACCCCCCTCCAACCTCCCCCCACAGGGTTGTACCCAAATCGCAAAAAGCCGCGATTTAGGGGGAGGCTAACCCGCCTGGCTGTCCAGATCATTCATTAACCATACTTGATAACGTTTTCGCCTCCCCCCATTTTCGGTTTTTGAAAATGGGGGTCGCCCACAGGGCACGCAAAGCGTGGGTTGGAGAGGGGGTTGGATCAACGCTATAAACTATTCTTCGGTTGTAAACTTAGCGATTAAGTTGGAACGAATGACACGCAGGCACAGCCCTGTGGGTCCGCCCCTATGAATTTTCGAGCATAGAAGCGCTTACAGCACCTTCGCAAACGCATCCACCGTCTGCTGGATGCCTTCATCCGTCACCCAGTAATGCGTCACCAGGCGGAAGGCGCGCTCGCTGACATCGTGGGTCAGCACGCCGTGCTTTTCCAACCGCAGGCAAACGTCCCAGGCGGTGCCGGGAACGCCGTCATCCAGGCTGACAAAGACCATGTTGGTCTGCGGCATGCCCATGTGCAGCTTGAGGCCTGGCACCTGCGCCAGCCCGCGCGCCAAATCGCACGCGCGGCGGTGATCTTCGGCCAGCCGGTCGACCATCTGCTCCAGCGCCACGATCCCGGCCGCGGCCAGAATGCCGGCCTGGCGCATCCCACCGCCGAGCTGCTTGCGCAACCGCTGGGTGCGGTCGATGAACTCACGCGAGCCGCACAGCACCGAACCGACCGGGGCGCACAAACCCTTGCTCAGGCAGAAGGTGACCGAATCGGCGCCGTCGACCAACTGGCTGGCGGGTAGGCCCAGCGCCACTGCGGCGTTGAAAATGCGCGCGCCGTCAATATGCAGTTTCAATCCGCGTTCGTGCGCGAAATCCGCCACCTGGCGGGTGTATTCAGGCGTCAGCACGGTGCCGCCACAGCGGTTTTGCGTGTTTTCCAGGATCACCAGCCGCGAAATGGGGTGGTGCGGATCATGGATATCGCGCAGCGCGCCGCGCAGGTCGTCCATCGCCAGCGTGCCATCCGGCTGGTTGGGGATGGTGTTGGCCATTACCCCGCCCAACGCCGACATGCCGCCGGCTTCGAACAGGAAGGTGTGCCCGAGCCTGCCCATGATGGCCTCGTCGCCGCGCCCGCAGTGCGCCAGGACCGCCACCAGGTTGCCCATCGTGCCCGAGGGAACAAAAATGCCGGCTTCCTTGCCCAGCCGCTCGGCGGCCAGTTCCTGCAGGCGGTTGATGGTGGGATCCTCCCCCATCACGTCGTCGCCCACTTCGGCTTTGGCCATCGCTTCGCGCATGGCAGGGGTGGGTTGGGTAACCGTATCGGAACGCAAATCCACAATGTTCATTCGAGATGCTCCTGGAAGGAAGATGAATGACCGCGCAGTTGCGCCAGAACCTGATCCAGTTCCGGCGGCAGCGGAGCCTCAAAGGTGCGCGCCTCGCTTTCGCCAGGCAGCGTGATCTGCAGCCGCGCTGCGTGCAGGAAGTGCCGTTTGAGCGGCACCGATACACGCTTGTGTCCATATAACGTATCGCCGGCGATGGGACAACCGAGAAAGGCCATGTGCAGGCGGATCTGGTGCGTGCGCCCGGTGAGCGGGTGGGCTTCGATCAGCGTGTGCTGGTCGAAGCGTTCGAGGGTGTGATATTCTGTGGTGGCCTCGCGCCCGCGCGTGATGGGCACAACGGCCATCTTTTTACGATGGCTGGGGTCGCGGCCGATGGGCGCTTCCACAATCCCGCTGGGGGTGGGTGGAAGGCCGTCCACCAGCGCCAGGTAGACCTTCTTCACCTTGCGCAGGCGGAACTGGTCCTGCAGCCAGCGGTGGGTCTGGTCGTTCTTGGCCAACAGGATCAGGCCGGAGGTCTCTTTGTCCAGCCGGTGCACCACCCCCGGGCGCTGCTCCCCGCCAATACCTTCAATATCCGGTGCATGCGCCAGCGCGGCGTTGACCAGCGTGCCGCTGGAGTGCCCCACCGCGGGGTGCACCACCATCCCCGCCGGCTTGTTGACCACCATCAGGTTCTTGTTTTCGTAGATGATTTGCAATGGGATGGATTCGGCCACGATGCCGGCCGGCTCAGGCGGCGGAATACGCAGCTCGATCACCTGGCCGTCTTCCAGCGGGAGACCGGATTTGGTGACAACCTCATTGGCTACGCGCACAAATCCGTCACGGATTAACCCTTGCAGCCGCGAACGCGACATTTCCGGCATGTGCTCCACCAGAAATTTATCCAGGCGCGCGCCTTTTTCGCCATTGTAGACAAACTGCTTGATCTGGTCGCTCACAGCACTTCCCCATTTTCCGCGGGCGTGTCGGAATTTTCCACGCTTTCCTGCGCTTCCTGGGCGGCCTTCTTTTCGCGCCGCTCCTGCAGCCACATCCCCAACAGCAGCACCCCTACCCCCACGGTGATGCTGGCGTCGGCCACGTTCCACACCGGGAAGGTGCCGATGGAGATGAAGTCAGTCACAAATCCCTGGCGGAAGCGGTCGATCAGGTTGCCCACCGCGCCGGCGAACTGCATCGACAGCGCGATGCGCAGCAGACGCTCGGCTTTGGGAACCTGCGGGAAGTACCACAGGATGGCGCCGGCCACAATGATGGCCAGGATGCGAAACACATCGCCCAACCCCTGGAAGATGCCAAACGCGGCGCCGGTATTGGTGACGTGGATGATGCGCGCGTACGGCATGAGCCAGTCCCACGGCGCCCACATCTCGCCCGGCGCGAGCTGGCTGCGTAAATAGGCCTTGCTGATCTGATCGATGACGATGATCGGCCCGGCGATGGCCGCAAGAAGGGCGTAATTATTTAGCAAACGCTTCAAAAAGATTCCTCCACACCAGAAGTGCCTCAATTTTACCCCAGAATAGGAGATT
>CALDSL010000451.1 GCA_937920255.1 uncultured Anaerolineaceae bacterium
ACCTCGCGGCCGCCCACGACCGCCCCACAGCAGGGCGGGATCCCGGTGGTGGAAATCACGCCCATCGCCACGCTGGGGCAGCAGCCGCGGCCGTCGACGGCGGTGCCGACCGTGCCGGTGGTTGTCTCTACTGTGCCGGCGCAGACGGGCAACGCGACGCGCATCCTGTTTGACCGCTTTGCGACCTCGAAGGTGACGTATGGCAACCTGGCGCAGGGCGAGACCAAAAGCTTTGTGCTGCAGGTGGGCGGCGGGCAGATCCTGATGGTGGACGTCGGATCACCCAACAGCGACGTGTTCCTGCGCATCATCGCGCAGAACGGCAGCATCCTGCTGGATTCGGGCATGGGCATCGGGCAGACGGCCTGGCAGGGACGCATTTTCGTGACCCAGGACATCACCGTGCAGGTGATCTCGCGCGGGGCGGCGACCAGCTTTACATTAAATACGATCATCCCCGAGATGATCAGCTTTGCGCCGGGCGCGATCAGCGCGGAGCGGGGTTACCCGATCGCGGCGCGGGACGTGCACAGCTTTACGCTGCGGGCGATGGCCGGGCAGACGATGAGCGTTCACGTGGAATCGGGCAACGGGACGATGCTGCTGGGAATCTACGGGTACGACGATGGCCAGCCGTACAAACGCTCGTCGGTGGGCGACGCGAATTTCAGCTTCGAACTGCCGAGCACACAGGATTATGTGATCCAGGTGGTTTCGGCGACAGATGCACCGGCGGACTTTTATATGAAAGTAACGGTGCAGTAAGAGGGAAGAAACGCATCACGAATAACACGATTAAGCCGAATAGCACGAATTTTTAAACAAAATTCGTGCTATTCGCTCGTACATCGCCCAGTGGGTTCGGGTTATCCGTAAAGAGGCCCTCACCCCGGCTCTCTCCCATAGGGAGAGGGAGGGTTAGTCTTCCTCTTCCTCAGGGGCGACGAAGGGGTCGACATCGGGGACGCCAGGTTTGACCAGGCGGCGGATGGGCAGGTAGACCAGCAGCCCCAGCGCCATGAAGGCCAGCGCCCAGCCGATGGAGCTAAAGCCGGCTTCGCTGTACTGGCTGACAATGGCCAGCACGATGATGAGGGTGGGACCGAGGGTGACCAGCACCAGCCCGAGGATGCCACCTGGCACTTTGTCACGCGGGCGGTCGGGTTCGGTGACACGCAGTTTCCACAGCGCGGCAATGTAGGCCAGGATGACCAGCGTGTTGAGGAACACATCGGCCACCACCAGGAACTCGAACGCCGACCAGGAGAATATGGTAAAGATGATCCCCACCACCACGATCGCCACCCAGGGGGTGCCGAAGCGCGGGTGGACCTTGACCATAAAGCGCGGGAACATGCCGTCGGCGGAGAGGGCGAAGGGAACGCGGCTGCCGCCCAGGCTGTTGCCCACGAACAGGCCGATCATGGACAGGATGGCCGAGATGGTAACGGTGATGCCGAGGAACGTGCCCACCCCGGGCATGCCCATTTTGTTGCCGATCACCTCGCCGATCTGCGGGAATTCCCAGCCGGTGGAAACGGTGGGATCGCCGCCCCAGTCTTCAATCGCGGTGGCGGTCTCAGCGAAGGCGGGTGAACTGGCCACCAGATCGTCGTAGGTCACTTCTTCGGGGGCCACGCCGTTGGCCACGGCCAGCGATTCGATCTCGGCGTTGAAGTCTTCTTCCGGCATGAAGTAAGCCACCAGGCCGCCCTGCTCGTTGGGTGATTCGACGCCCCACATCTGCCAGGCGCCATTGGCGCCCGCGCCGCCCCACAGGCCGGCCACGGTGGGCAGCATGTAGGTGGCGATGGCCGCCACCAGGGTGAGGGCCATGGCGCGCGGATAGGTCTTGCGCGGGTTGACGATTTCATCGCCAGCGGCGGCGGGGAGTTCCCAACCCATGAAGTTCCACATGGCCACGTACAGGCCGACCGACAGCGCGCCAAACAGGGTGCTGCCTTCGGGCATGAAGGGCAGGCTGATGGTTTCGCCCGAGCTGATCCAGCCAAAGATGCCGATGGCCGACATGATAATCAGCGGAATGATCATGACCAGGCCGAGCCAGTTGGTGAACAGGCCAGACAGGCGCGCGCCGCGGATCTGCAGCGCGCTGATGGCCCAGATCAGAATGGCCGAGACCACCCAGCGGAGGAAGTTGCCGGAAAGTTCCATCCCGCCGATCGTAGCGCCGGTATCGAGGGCGGGGATGAAGTAGGACAGGTACATGGAGGCCCACACCGGGTAGATGGAGACATCGAGCCACGAAACCACCCAGTTGTTCCAGCCGGCCATAAAGCCCATGAACGGACCGAAGGCGCGCTTGACCCAGTGGTAGTAGCCGCCTTCGACGGGCATCATGCTTTGCAGCTCGCGCACCACCAGCATGTTGGGAATGCTGAATACGATGGGCGTGATGATCATCAGCAGCAGGGCCAGCCCGGGGCCGGAGTAGCCGACCATGGGCTCTGCGCCGAAAGCGCCGCCGCACACGGTGAAGTAGAGCAGCCCGAACAGCGGTAAAAGCGTCAATTCCCTCTTGAGCTTTTTCCGCTCACTCTGAATCGAGATTCCAGTTGTCGCTTCCATTCAGCTCTTCTCCTGTGTTGTGATTGACAGTACCGACCAACCCACCCCCCTCCAACTCCCCCCACAGGGTTGTACCCAAATGCTGAGGAACGCATTTGGAGGGAGAGCCAACCCCTCCCTCCAAATCGCGGTTTTTGCGATTTGGGTACAACCCTGTTGGGGGAGGTTTGGAGGGGGGTTGGGGGTGGTTTACATCTCCTTCATCCCGTACGGGAAGCCGTATTCGGCCATTTTTTCCATGAAGGGTACGGCGTCGAAGTACTCGGGACCGACGACGCCGGTGGCCTTCCACTTGCCGCTGGCCAGCAGATCGAAGCCGATGACCGGGTTGAAGCCGGTTTGGGCGACGACGGCCTGGCACTGGAATTTTTGCATGCAGTCCTGGTTGTCGGCCACCTGGTAGATGTAGACCTGGCGCGGCTTGCCATCTTTGACGCCTTTGACCCAGGTGCCGGCGCAAGTCTTACCGAACATCACATCGCCCAGGTGCGCCGGGTCGGGCAGGCAGGCGGCGACCACGTCACGCGGGGCGACCATGACGTTCTTGACCTTGATCGGCTCTTTGTTGTCGAGGCCGAGCATCTTGATGGTCTTGAGCACGCGGATAAAGTCATCGCCCAGGCCGTACTTGAACGTGACACGTTTGGTATTGATCCAGCGCGGAACGAGCAGCACTTCCTCATGCTCCACGTTGACGCACTCGACCTTGCCGATGCCCTCGGGGAACTCGAAGACTTCCGGCTCGGAGAACGGCGCGGTGGTGTACCAGCCGCGATCCTTCTCCCAGATCACCGGTGGGTTGAGACATTCTTCGATGGTGGTCCAGATCGAGAAATTGGGCGCGAACTCGTAGCCGCGCACTTCCAGGTTGGCCCCATCGCGGATGCCCACCTCTTCGATCTCGTCAAACAGGTGGTCCTGCGCGTAGCGCGCGAAGATATCGGCCATGCCCGGTTCGACACCCAGGCCAAGCAGCGCCAGCAGGCCTTTGGCTTCCCAATCTTTGGCGCGCGCGAATTGCAGATCGCCCAGCTTCAAGCCGGTCTGATTGTAGGGGTCGTGCTCATGCGGCTCGGAGAGCGACATGGCCATATCCATGTAATTGCAGCCGGCGCAGAAAGCAGCGTCGAAGATGGGCATATTGAAGGAGGGATCGCAGGCGTTCATGATCCAATCCACCTGGTACTTGCGCGCCAGGTCTTCGATCAACTGCTGCTGGCCGGCATCCACCCACTCGACCGGGAAGCGGTCGGGATCGCCGAGCTTGGCCTGCACTTCCTCGGCGCGGGCCTGGTTGTAATCGGCCAGCACCATCTTCTCCAGCCAGGGCTGGTTTTTGGCGATCACAGCGATCGCCTCCCCTACACCGCCAACACCTACGAGCAAGATCTTCATAAAGCACTCCTTTCGCTGCAAATGGAAGAATCTTAAGGTGACTTGAATACCGCATCGGGTATTCGCCAACGGGCGTCGTCTTTGATGATGAGCGGGACCAGCGATGTGGTGGTCCGCCGCACCCCAGGCAGACGCCCGATTGTTTCGATCACAAAATCGTAGAGCTCGCGGTTGTCGCGCGCGACGAGCTGGATGCTGATATCGCGCCGGCCGGTGGAACAGGCGACGTAGGTGATGGTGTCGTAGGCCGCCAACTGCTCGGCCAGCCCGATCACCTGCCCCGGCTCGACCTCGATGAACACATCGGCGATAACGGGATAGCCGATGGCCTTGGGGTCGACGATGGCACTGACGGCGATGATGCCGCGGGCGATGAGCCGCTCCAGGCGGTAGCGCACCATGCGTTCGGTCACCCCGCCGATGGCGCGCGCCATGTCCGCGCAGGGCATGCGCCCGTCGCGGGTGAGGTGCTCGACAATCTGGCGGTCGATGTCATCGAGTTTGGTGGTCATGGGGGAATTTGATATGCGGTGGAGAACGGTGGTTGAAGGGGGGATAGGTCTCTCCTCAATTCTTAAATTACAATTCTCTACTAGTGTAGCGCAAAAATGACAGAATACAACAATTCTTCCCAAAAACCTTTCCGAAACGGATAAAAATACAGGATTCTTAAGATTACGCTTTTCCTGCAAATTGCTATAATTAATCCAACCTTTTCCACCAACCAATTGAACACCCGAAAGGAGCTTCCCCATGCCGTTCGCAGTCAATGGAAACGTCCTGCACGTCGACCTGACCACCGGAACCCTGGAGATGGAACATCCCGGAGAGGAGTTTTACCGGAAGTTCGGTGGGGGCAGCGCCATGGGCGTGCATTATATTCTCAAGCACATGCCGGCCGGAGCCGACCCGCTGGGCCCGGACAATGTGCTGACGCTGTTCACCTCGGCGCTGACCGGGCTGCCGATTTCCGGCCAGTCGCGGGTGTGCGCCAACGCGCGCTCGCCGTTGAGCGGCGCGGTGGGCGACAGCCAGGCTGGGGGCTTCTTCCCGGCGCAGATGAAATTCTCGGGCTTTGACGGGGTGGTGATCCGGGGGGCGGCGGCGACGCCGGTGTACCTGTACCTGCACGACGGGCAGGCTGAGCTGCGCCCGGCCGATCACCTGTGGGGCCTTACCACCGCCGAGGTCGACGCGGCGCTGGCGGCCGAGCTGAACGACCCCAAGATCGAAGTGCTGCAGATCGGCCCGGCGGGCGAAAAACGCTCGCTGCTGGCGGCGCTGATGAACATGCACACGCGCGCCAACGGCCGCACCGGCATGGGCGCGGTGATGGGCGCCAAGAACCTCAAGGCGGTGGTGGTGCGCGGCGGGGGCAAGGTGGAGGTATTCGACCGCGCCGCCGTGACTGCCATGCAGCGCAGCGGCACCAAATCCATCCCCGATTACCCGGACGTGAAGGGGCTGGGGCTGAACGGCACGGCGGACGTGGTGGCGTTCCAGAATTCGATCGGCTCGCTGCCGACCCGTAACTATAATGAAGGCACGTTCGAGGGCTTTGAAACCCTGTGCGGCGACCGCATGACCGACACGATCCTGACCGAGCGGGACACGTGCTATTCGTGCACGGTGCGCTGCAAGCGCGTGGTGGAAACCGAGTACGCGATGCAGAAAGTGCATCCCACCTACGGCGGGCCTGAATATGAAACCATTGGCACGATGGGCTCGTACTGCGGGGTGAGCGACCTGAGCGCGGTGTCGCTGGCCAACCAGATCTGCAACCAGTATGGGCTGGATACCATCGGCACTGGCGCGACGGTGGCCTTCGCGATGGAATGCTTCGAGAAGGGCATCCTGACGCTGGAAGACACGGGCGGGATGGATCTGCGGTTTGGCAACGCGGACGCGATGGTGGAGCTGGTGGGGATGATCGCGCGGCGCGAGGGATTGGGCGACGTGCTGGCCGACGGCTCGGCGGCGGCGGCGCGGCGCATTGGGCGCGGGGCGGAGGAGAATCTCATCACGATCAAGAACACCGAACTGCCGGCGCACATGCCGCAGGCCAAGAAGACCCTGGCGGTGATTTACGCGGTCAACCCGTTTGGCGCCGACCACCAGTCCTCGGAGCACGACCCGATGTACGAAGAGGGTGGCCTGCCGCATTACTACACCCGGCTGGCGATGCTGGGGCTGGACCAGGTGCAGGAACCCGGCTCGATGAACCCGGAGAAGATCCGCTATGCCTACCGCACCGAGCTGTTCTACTCGGCGCTGGACACGTACTGCCTGTGCCAGTTCGTGTGGGGGCCATCTTGGGAGCTGTATGGCCCGGACGACATGGCGCGGCTGATCCAGGCCGCCACCGGGTGGGACGTGACGATTGACGAGATCATGCAGGTGGGCGAGCGCAGGTTAAATCTGCTGCGGGCGTTCAACGCGCGCGAAGGTTTCACCCGCGCCGACGACACGCTGCCGGGCAAGCTACACAAGCCGCTGCAGGGCGAAGGTCCCACGGCAGGCTTCTACTTTACCCATGAAGACCTGGAGAGCTACAAGGATATTTATTACGGTCTGGCCGGTTGGGATGCGCAAACGGGCAATCCCACCCCGGAGAAGCTGGCCGCGCTGGGGATTTGACCCAGGTGGTAGGGTTCGCGGGTCTGTAAAGTCACAGGGTAGAGACGCAAGATTTTGCGTCTCTACCTTGAATGGTTGTTGACCCGGAAGCCTGCTGATCGGAACAAGCGTTGATTGCGGTGGGGACGGGCGAAGCATCTGGAGGATGTTCGAGGTTTTGATCCGCCGGGTATCGACCAGATGCTTCGCCCCTACAGGATGTT
>CALDSL010000452.1 GCA_937920255.1 uncultured Anaerolineaceae bacterium
TTTGGCATCAAGCAGATCGCCCGCTCGCTGGGCATCGAAGAGATCGAAGACGTCACCTTTAATCTGTCGCAGATGCGCTCTCCGGATGACCTGGCCGGCGCGTTTCACCGCGTGCGCGATATGTGCCTGGTGGGAAAAATTCCGCTGGTCTTTTTCGATGAATTTGACACGGCACTCGACGGCGCCCGCCTGGGATGGCTGCGCTGTTTCCTGGCGCCCATGCAGGACGGCGAGTTTTTGGAAGGCCAGACGCCCCACCCCATTGGAAAAGCCATTTTTGTCTTTGCCGGGGGCACCTGCAGCACCATCGATGAATTCAATCAATACCAGTCGCCGGATTTCAAAGCCGCCAAAGGTCCCGATTTTGTTTCGCGGCTGCGGGGCTATGTCAACATCTACGGCGCCAACCCACCCGCGAATAGCGCCAGGCCAGACCCGTACTACATTATCCGGCGCGCCATCCTGCTGCGCTCGGTGCTGGCCCAATCGGTGCCGCCCAGCATGACTGACCGGCGCGCCGGCGCAGTCCAGTTGCGGATTGATGAAGGCGTGCTGCGCGCCATGCTGCTGGTGGGGGAGTACAAGCACGGCGTGCGTTCGATGGAAGCCATCATCGATATGAGCCAGCTTGCCGGCAAAGACAAGTTCGAGCGTTCGTGCCTGCCTTCTGAAGCCCAGTTGAATTTGCACGTAAATGGCCTGGAATTCCTTTCGCTGGTGCAGTCTCTGTCGCTGGAAGGGGATGCGCTCGAGCGATTGGCGGAAGCCAACCACGACGTGTACTGCGAAAAAATGGCGCAGATGGGATACGTCTACGGGCCGCAACGCGATGCGGCAAAACGCACGCATCCACTGTTGGTGCCGTACGCGGATCTTCCGGAAGAATACAAACGCTCCAACCGCAACAGCATCCGTGATATTCCGGTCAAGCTAGCCATGATTGGGTATGTGATGACGCCGGCGCGCAGTAACGAGCCCCCCTTTGACTTCCCCGGCAGCGCGCTGGAGCAACTGGCGGAGATGGAGCATGACCGCTATATGCTCGAAGCAGTGGAGATGGGCTGGCACTATGCGCCGGACCAACCCAAGAAATTCCCGGTTGACCCGACGCTGCTACCGTGGACAGGCATGACCCGTGAGGAACTCGCCGGTCGCTACCCGGCGCAGGTGGCGCAAGCCATGGGTGAGGCGCAGTTACCCGAGGCAGAGAAGGAAAAAGATCGCGAGCTTGTTCGCAACATTCCGACCGTTCTGACAAGAGTGGGATATACCGTTCTGAAATTAGAGGGGTGAGCATAACATGGTTCGAATAGGCGTCACCGGGCATCGCAGCTTAGTGGACATGGACCGGCTGACAAAAGGGGTGGATCGGGCGCTGGAACACGTTGCGCAAACCTTCCCGGATCAGCCCATAACGATTTATTCACCGCTGGCCGAAGGGG
>CALDSL010000453.1 GCA_937920255.1 uncultured Anaerolineaceae bacterium
ACAGCAGCCCGTGCTCGTTGATGGTGCGCCGCTCCAGCGTGGCGTGCACGCGCGGGTACATCGCCTCCAGCGCGCGGTGCAACGCCAGGAACGATTCCCCGTCCACTTCTTCCGCGCGCAGCGACGAAATGGTCGGCTTGCGCACCACCGTGGCCAGGTGTTCAGCCACCACGTACGGGTCAACCTTCATCCCTTCAATCGGGTTGACCGCTTCGATCGGTTTGCCATAAAGAGCGGCGCGAATCAGCAGGAATGCCAGCACAAAGAGTGCGACGACAACCAGTACGATCAGGATTGTGACCAGCAGGGGCATGGAAACCTCGGAGATGGAGAATGGCGGAGCAATGAATGCCGGAAATCATCGATGGGCAGCATGCCGCCTTTTTGCTCAAAACGGTCATGCTGCCTGTATTGTACATGAAAACCGGTGATCCGCAGGTTCCCAGGCTTGCCGGTTTTGGATTTCATCTGCCGTCAATCGTCGATCAGATCACTCCCCTGGGTCACCACGTGGTCCCGCCCGCCCCGCTTGCGCAAGTCCTCATTCGATGGCGGCTGGCATTTGCACGGTTTCCCATGCGCGCAATCTTCGCAGCAGTACGATCTCCCGTGCAGGCGTATTGCCGTGTGCACCATCTCGATCCCGCACCCGTCACACCATAACCGGTCCGTTATCCATACCATTTTCGCCTCCCGGTCAGGTGTGCTGCTCCCCGACCTCGGCTCCCTTTACCACTAAGATCGAGCAGGCCGCGTTATTCACCAGCTTGCGCGATACGCTCCCCATCCACCACCCCTTGATTTCCGACAGTCCGCGCGAGCCGGCCACAATCAGGTCCGGCCGCGTTTTTCGAGCGTAGCGCAAAATCTCGGTCGCCGCGTCGCCTTCCAGCACCAGACTTTCAGCATGGAAACCGGATGCGCGCAGCGTCTCAGCCGTTTTTTGCACCAGCGCGCGCCCGCTTTCGCGCTCTTCCTGGTGCATTTTCTCCAGCTCCGCCAGCTCGTTGTCGCTCAAAATCGGCACCACCTCATGCCCCACCGGCCAAGTGCCGGTGGTAAACTGCGGCAGCGCTCCGGGCGGCACCACGTGGCACACATCCACCAGCACACCCGGCGGCAGCGTAAAGCGCGATAGGAACGTCACCGCGGTCTGGCTGGTGGCGGAACCGTCCGTCACCAGCAGAACGCGGTGCAGGCCGGTATACGGCGCGCGAACCACCAGAACCGGGCAGAGCGCATGTTCCACCACCTGCTGCGCCACTCCCCCCAGCAAAATGCCCAGCGTCGAGCGCAGTCCTTTGGCGCCTACCACGATCATGTTCGCCTGCTGCTCTTTGGCCTTGCGCACAATCGTTTCGGCCGGATGGCCCTCGTAAAACGCGGTCTGGATTTCCGCGCAGCCCCCTTCCAGGCGCTTGTGCGCGTCTCCCAGCGCCGCCTGCAGCCGCGCCCGGTCCAGCGGAGACCGGCCGTTCCACACCGTCATCGCCAGTATACAGCTTCGCGGCACGCACGGCAGCTCGCGCAGCAGCGCGATGCCTGCCAGCGAATGTTCCGATCCATCCACGCCCAGCAGGATCGTGTGCGGGTTGGTATCATTGGCGGATGTGTTCATCATGGCCTCCTCGGGATAAACCCAGGCGTGCGCGCTTTGTAATCCAGGTATTCCTGCCCAAACCGGATCTCCAGCTCGCGCTCTTCAAACAAAGTCAAAAATGCGATCACGATCGGGACGAAAATCAGCGCCACAAACAGCAGGAACAGGCCCGACCGCAGGTACAAGCCCAACCCCAATAAACCGGCCGTCCCGGCCAGCACCATTGGGTTGCGCGTCCACGCGTAAAACCACTCCACCGCCACCAGCCGGGTCAGCGCCACCGCGAAGGGCGCTCCTCGGCCTTTTAAGGCCAGGTTGCCCATCACCATCAGCACCACCACGCTGCCCGCCAGCATAATCGCCAGGCCCAACCAGGGCGGCACGGGCAGCGCCGGATGGCTGCCGGCGGTCACGTAACGCACCGCCGCCACCAGCGACGAGGCCACAAAGATGCCAAACACAAAATGCATCCAGGTAGTCACTTGCTGCGCCCGCTCCACCGTTGGCTCGCGGTCGATCAGCCTGCGCCCCACCAGCACCAGCGGAATGGTGACAAGCATACCCGCCAAGGCGATGAAAATACTTTGCCCGGGAGTGAAGGCCGCCGTAGCGGTCCACGCCACAATCGTGATGCTGAGAAGCATCAAAACCGCCTTGAGAATTTTCTGGGCCATGGCAACCTCCCTCAAAACGCAAACCGCCCGCGGAGAGCGCGGGCAGGTGGAGATGTGTCATTGTATCAGGCTCCACTTGACCGGGCGGCTTCCGCAGAGCAAAGCATCTTCTACATTCAGTATAGAACCCACCCCGGCGCGTGTCAAGTAGTGCAGCCCAGATCGGCGCAATCCAGGGGTTCTTTCATAAAAAAGGCCGTCCCGCGAATATCGCGGGACGGCCAGGACGCCCTGTGAACTGGTTTACAAGCTCATCTCATCAACAACAGTTTCATTGGCCCCTGCGCTGCCTGCGCGCGGATACTCGTCTTCTTCCATCCGCGTGCCGCAGTTGCAGGCGTAGCCATCTCTACAATCCTCGCAGCAGTAGTCGCGCTGATTGGCATGCACGGGAGTCCAAAGGACCTCCACGCCGCAGCCATCACACCAGATGGTGTCTTTGAGTTTCATACGCACCTCCTCTGTGAAGAATCATATCCCTGGCCAGGGCGGCCCAATGTTTTTCAGTAGATAAGAACCAGGGAGAAAAAAGCGTCTTCTGACGCCTCACCCTTAGTATACATCGCATAGAAACTCGCGGCAACGGGGAGACCTGCGGAGAAAAATGGGGGAAATTCCTACCGCCAGTCGCAACCGCGGACAGTCTGCTTCGTTTACAATCAAATCAGTCCAAAATGCGGTTTTGGGAGGACGTATGGAATACCGTTATTTGGGAAGAACCGGTTTGCAGGTCTCCGAACTGTGCCTCGGGTCGATGCAATTTGGCTGGACGGCGGACGAAGAAACATCGATGGATGTGCTCAACGCGGCCTGGGATGCCGGCGTTAACTTTATCGATACCGCCGATATCTACTCGCGCTGGGTGCCCAACAATCCGGGTGGCGTGTCAGAAACCATCATCGGAAACTGGATGCGCCGCGACCATATCCCTCGCCACGAACTGGTCATCGCCACGAAGGTGCGCGGACCCATGGGCCAGGGACCGAACAACGAAGGCCTTTCCCGCGGTCACATCATGCATGCCGTGGAAGAATCGCTGCGCCGTTTGCAAACCGATTACATCGACCTGTACCAGTCGCACTACCCCGACGAGCACACGCCCATCGAAGAAACCCTCACTGCCTTCGATGATCTGGTGCGCCAGGGAAAAGTGCGCTACATCGGCTGCTCCAATTATTCCGCCTGGCGGCTGATGCAGGCCCTGTGGGCCTCTGACCGCCTGCGCCTGGCGCGCTACGACAGCCTGCAGCCGCACTACAACCTGGTGCACCGCGCCGAGTTTGAAAC
>CALDSL010000454.1 GCA_937920255.1 uncultured Anaerolineaceae bacterium
CGTGCAGCGGCGCGGACAACGGCGCTTTCCAGATCAGCGGCGATATGCTGCGCTCAAACCAGGTATTTGATTACGAAACCCGCAGCGCCTACACCATCTGCGTGCGCGCCGCCGACAGCGGCAGCCCGGTAGGTACGTTTGACCAGCAGTTCACCATCAACATCCAGAATGCCAATGAGCAGCCAACGGCCATCCATCTCTCCGCGACCGTCGCGCAGGAAAATCTGCCAGCCGGAACGCTGGTCGGCACGCTGAGCACCAGCGACCCAGACACCGCCCAGACGCATACCTACGAATTGCTCTACGCCAGCCCGGACTGCCCCACGCCGGACCTGGGGCTCTTTACGATCAGCGGCGACCAGCTGCTGACGGCGCTGCCGCTGGATTATGAGGACCAACCCAGCCTGAACGTGTGCGTGCGCAGCACCGACGACGGTGACCCGGCGCTCAGCATCGACCGGCCGTTTACCGTCACCGTCACCGACGCCAATGATGCACCGACTGACATTGACCTCAGCAACGATTCCTTGGCGGAAAATCTGCCCGCCGGGCAGCTTGTCGGGCTGCTTTCCACCACTGACCAGGACAGCGGGCAGACCCACGCCTACAGCTTCGCCGATCTCGGCGCGGGCTGCAGCGGCGGAGATAACAGCCTGTTTGCCATCGACGGCGCGGAGCTGCGCTCGGCAAGCGTCTTCGACTACGAAACCCGCTCCAGTTACGATGTATGCATCCAGACCAGCGACAACGGCTCCCCGGCCGCAACCCACGCGCGCCCCTTCACCATCCGGGTGACCGATGTCAATGATCCGCCTACCGGGGTGGCTCTTTCATCCACCAGCCTAACGGAAAACCAGCCGGCCGGCACCCTCATCGGAACGCTTACCGCCACCGATGTGGACAATCCGCCGCACACGTTTTCGCTGGTGAGCGGTGGAGCGGGCTGCGACGGTGCGGATAACGGCGCCTTCGAGATCAGCGGCGACACGCTCCGGTCAGGCCAGGTATTCGATTACGAAACCCGCAGCGCCTACAGCATCTGCGTGCGCGCCGCCGACAGCGGCAGCCCGGTGGGTACGTTTGACCAGCAGTTTACAGTCAGCATTGAGGATGGCAATGAGCAGCCGACGGCCATTGACCTGTCTGCGTCCAGCGTGGCGGAGAACCAGCCGGCCGGAACGCTGGTGGGTACGCTGAGCACCAGCGACCCAGATTCCGGCCAGACCCACACCTACCAGTTGCTCGACGCCAGCCCGGATTGCCCCACCGTAGACCCCGGTGTCTTTGCAATCAGCGGCGACCAGCTCCTCACGGCGCAACCGCTGGATTACGAAGCCCACCCCACCCTGACGGCATGCGTGCGCAGCACCGATAATGGCGACCCGGCGCTCAGCGTCGACCGGCCGTTTACTGTCACGGTCACCGACGCGAACGATATCCCCAGCATGATCAGTCTGAGCAATGATTCCGTGGCGGAAAACCTGCCCGCCGGCCAGTTGATCGGGCTGCTTTCCACCACTGACCAGGACGCCGGGCAGACCCACGCCTACAGCTTCGCCGATCTTGGCCCAGGCTGCAGCGGCGCGGATAACAGCCTGTTTGCCATCGACGGCGCGGAACTGCGTTCGACGGAGACATTCGACTACGAAACCCGCTCCAGCTATAGCGTGTGCATCCAAACCAGCGACGATGGCACACCGGTCGAGCGCTTTGCGCGCGCGTTCACCATTCGGGTGACTGACGTCAACGACCTGCCCACCGGGGTGGCGCTTTCATCCACCAACCTGCCGGAGAACCAGCCGGTTGGCGCCCTGGTCGGCACGCTTTCCGCCACCGACCAGGATAACCCGCCGCACTCCTTCACGCTGGTGAGCGGTGGCGCGGGCTGCGACGGCGCGGATAATAGCGCATTTTCCATCAGCGGCAGTCAACTGCTCAGCGCTGCGGTCTTTAACTATGAAGACCGGGCCAGCTACACCATCTGCGTGCGCGCCGCCGATAGCGGCAGCCCGGTGGGCACCTTTGACCAGCCCTTCACCCTCACGATTGACAATGTCAACGAAGCGCCGCTGGTCGCAGCCCCCATTCCCGACCAGACCGTCGAGGCGGGAACCGCGTACGCTTACGCCTTCCCGGCCGGCACTTTTACCGACCCGGATGGCGAGACCCTGGCGTATACCGCCGCGCTGTCGGACGACAGCCCGCTGCCCGCGTGGTTGAGCTTTGACCCCGCGGCGCGCGCCTTGAGCGGAACGCCGCTGGAGGTCCAGTCGCTGGACATCCGCGTGACCGCCACCGACCCCGGCGCGCTGTTCGTGTCCGACACCTTCCGCCTGGATGTGCTGGAGCAGCCGGGCAACCATGCCCCGGTGGTGCTGGCCGGCATCCCCAACGCCCTGGCGCACGTGGATGCGCCTTTCACGCATACCTTCGCCGCGGACGCCTTCGCCGATTACGACGGCGACCCGCTCACCTACCAGGCCGTACTGGATGGCGGCGCACCGCTGCCTGCCTGGCTCAGCTTTGACGCGGCCGCGCGCACCTTCAGCGGCACGCCCGGCGCCGGCGACATCGCCACCCTCACCCTGCGCGTCACCGCGCTGGACGGGCGCGGCGGGCGGGCGTCCACCCTGTTCCAGATCGGCGTGGACAGCTATGTGCTTCCCTGGCTGGCGCAGCCCATCCCGGACCAGGCCATCCGCCTGGGCCGCCCGTGGAGCTTTCAAATCCCGGCTGGCACCTTCGGCCATGCCAGCGAGGTCCCTCTGCTCTACATGGTCTCACAGGCAGACCTCACACCGCTGCCCGCCTGGCTGAGCTTCAACCCGGATACGCGCACCTTCAGCGGCATGCCCCCGGCGGACGCCGGGCAGATGACCTGGCAGTTGCGCGTGGAAGTCTTCGACGGCCCGCCCGGCATGGGCGCCACGGACACCTTCGCCATCAGCCCCTGGTCGGGCAGCGGCGCCAGCCTGCCGCCCGGCAGCCTGCTGGCCTTCGTCGACCAGATCGGGGCCGGGCCGGCCGCGGACATCAAAAACGCGACGCGGCTCAATCGCACCACCCTGCCGCAGGCCAGCTACGGCGGCGATCCACTCACCGATTGGTCTCCCGCCGGGATGCAGGTTTGCTACAGTGTCGGCGCCAGCGAAAGCCTGCGCGCCGGCGGCAACCTGCGTCGCCTGGCGATCGGCGCGGCGGATGCGGACGGTTGGACGCTGATCAGCACCCGCCTGGCCGGCAGTGGCACCATCTGCGCCACCGCGCCCGCGGCCGCGTGGTTTGACGTGTTCCTGCTGCCTGCGCCCGCCCAGGCGGAAGGCGCGGATTCGGCCGCCGCGCTGCCCGCCACCGGGTTTGCGCCCGGGCGCGTCACCGCGCTGGCGCCCCAGCCGCAGCGCCTGGCCTACGCCGATCTCGGCGATGTGTGGCTGGAGATCCCGGCGCTGCAGGTGAAAACCGCCATCACTGGCGTGCCGCTGGATAACGGCGCCTGGGACGTGAGCTGGCTGGGCGGCAGCGCCGGCTGGCTGGAAGGCAGCGCCTTCCCCGGGCTGGATGGCAACAGCGTCCTCACCGGCCACATTTTCGATGCCCAGGGCAAGCCCGGCCCGTTCAACAGCCTGCGCGGGATGGCCTGGGGCCAGCAGATTATCGTGCACGCCTTTGGCGTGGCCTACACCTACGAAGTGCGCTCGGTGGAGAGCTTTGTGTCGCCGCGTAATACGCAGGTGCTCCAGCACGAAGACCGCCCGTGGCTGACGCTGATCACCTGCCAGGGATATGATGAAGCCAGCGGCAGCTATCGCTGGCGCAGCGTGGTGCGAGCGGTGCTGGTGCGCACACAGTCCGCTCCGTAGCAGAGGAGGACCTACCCCCCAACCCCCTCCCTAAACCCTCGGTTAAGACGCCGAGGGCAGGTGAAAGGGGCTAGCCCCTCCCTCTTGCCCTTGGTGTATTTCCCAAGGGTTAGGGAGGGGGTTGGGGGTAGGTCTCACCCAAGCACAACGATACGACCCATGCTCGCGGATCGTATCATTCTACAATACCTGATACATTTAATTGGCAAAACTGCCGGATATTTTGCTATAATAATGACATCGTTCTGAAATACATTTTGTCAGGTGAGCTGGCGCCAATGGGTCGCCCTCGCCACACCCGGCTCTGTGGGGGATTGAGCACTGTCGGTAGATTCTCTTAATTTTAGCAAGTAAGGGCGTGCTTTTCCTCACACGGCCACCGGACAGTTGCCCGGCGGGCAGAAAGTTGGATGCATGGAAACGCTTCCAGTCTCGCTTGCTGTCTTCGATTTCGTTCCCACCATCGCCTTCCTGGCCGGCGGGATCTTTCTGGTGCGGGTCAGCCGGCTGGCGTGCGGCGCGAAATGCGGCTGGCTGTGCCTGGCGGGCGTGGTTCTGATCTTCCTGGGCGGCTTCCTCAAGGCCACCTCCAAGCTGCTGATCACAACCGGCCTGGCTGACGCCCATCTGATGGGCGAGTTGCAGTTCATCTTTGCCGCGCCCGGGTTTTTCCTGCTCATGCTGGTCGCCATCCGCATCGCGCGGCGCGGCCGGCCGATGCAGGTGCCGGTGATGGCCATGGCCGTCTGGAAAATCCCGCTGCTGGCCATCATGACCCTTTCCAGCATGGCCCTCAACGGCATCCTTACCTACGTGTGCTTCCAGCGCGGGCAGCGCGCCGCGGCATTCGCGTTCATTGTCGCCTTCCTATGTCTGGTGGGCATGGGCGCCATGGCCTCCGGCGAGCAGACCCTGGCGCGCCAGTGGACGGAAGAAGGCGTCAACGCCGCCGGACAGATCGCCTTTCTGTTGGGCACGCTGCTGCTGCACCGCGACGTCAGCGCGCGCGGCGTCTTGCACATGCCAGCCCCTGCTGTTGCAAGCACTGCCTAAGGAGCAAACATGCAACCCATGTACCGCGCCAACCTGTGGAAAAAAGCGCTCGGCTTCTGGCTGGTCTTCATGGCCATGTACGGGGTGTACCGGTTTTTCCCGGTATTTCCGCTGTCCATCATCTGCGGCACAACCGAATCGGTCTTCCAGCACTTCAAGGCCGCTTTCTTCGCCTATCTGATCACGGCCGGGCTGGAGTACTGGATCAACCGCAAGCGCATCACCGACCGCGAAACGTTCTGGTATTCGCGGCTGCAGTCGGCGCTGTTCATCCCGTGGGTGATCTTTCTCATCTGGTACATCGCGCCGGCGCTCGGTCTGCGTTTCTCCGTCCCGTTCGAGATTGTGTGGGCCAACTTCTCGCTGCTGCTGGTGGCAGTGTGCGTGCTGATCTTCGAGCGCGGTTGGGAAACAGCCACCCTCACCCGCGCGCAGAAGACGATCATCTGGGCGCTGGTAGCCTTGAGCGCCGCGCTGTATGTGCGTTTCACCTTCGGCCCCCTGCCCTGGGCGGACGTGTTCATCGAGCCGGACTGGCGGGAATAAGCAGGAAAAACGAACCGCGAAGAGCGCACATCGTCCCGATGTTCCCACGCGAAAGAACGCGAAGTTTCTTGTTCTCTTCTTCGCGTTCTTTGCGGTTTTCCTATTTGATCGTTCGTATTCTCGTAGGGGCGGGTTCCAAACCCATTGACTCCAACTATTTCACCCTTGTATGTAGGGGCGAAGCATCTGGTAGATCGCCGGTCAAGGAAAATCTTGGATATTCCTCCAGATGCTTCGCCCACCCCCACAGCCCTGGACCGTTTCTTCCGCAAAAAATGTTTCCGGGCCATCCCAGGGTGAAGCATTCGGAGGACGGTCATCTCTTCGATACGTATTGGCCCGACCGAATGCTTCACCCCTACATTTGGGTCTACAGGTAGGATCTGTTCATGTGGTTCAATAAGGTGGCGTGACCGGCATTTTTGGGGATACTTCGCGGAAGGTGGATTAAACTGGGCGGATAAAAAGCTCGTTCTTCTGAAATAGTTGGAGTCAATGGTTCCAAACCCGCCCGCTATGGCCATAACCGCAAGCCACCTTGATAGGTATTACGGCAGTGATCGGGCGGGTTTGGAACCCATAGGGCTGTGCCCGCCCCCTACGTTGGCAAAGATCATTTTGCGTTACCCACGTATGGGGGTGGCCCGAGCAGCGCAACCGGCTTTTTATGTAAGTCTGAATTCGGCGTACAATACACAAAACGCGACACAAGGATCAAGACCAATGGCGGATATCAAATTCGAAATCGTCAAAAAGATCGGCGTGCTTTCCACCAGCGCCAAAGGCTGGAGCAAAGAACTCAACCTGATCTCCTGGAATGACCGCGAACCCAAATACGACATCCGCGATTGGGCGCCGGATGGAGAGACGATGGGCAAAGGCGTCACGCTCTCGAAGGAAGAGCTGGCAGCCTTGAAGAACCTGCTCGATAGCCTGACCCTATAACCCCGCGGCGCGCAGGGCAGCGTCGGCCTCGTCCAGGTGCTGGCCGCGGTGCAGCCAGCGCTCGACCCAGCGCCGGTTATAGGCGTAGATTTCTTCCAGCAGGTTCTCCGGGTAGGATTCCAGCCGGCGGTCGACTTCCCCGGCCGTTTCCACGGCGATGCGCCCGGCTTCTTTGGGCGGGATCGCGGCCCACAGCGGCAGCGATAGATCGTTAACGAAGATATCGATCTCGGGGATAAACAGCTTCTGATCCCGCTCGGTCATCTCCAGCACGTACATCACGCGCCGGTCCCAGAACGCCAGGTGCGCCAGAACGATTGCCACCGTCCAGTGCTCGCCAACGCGCGTGCGCAGTTGCGCCTCGTTCAGCGCGGCCGCGGCGCGGATGCGCTCCCTGGACGCGCGGTTGCGCTCGATAAAGGTGCGGTCAAGAGCCATCGCTTGCCTCCATCATTCTCTGTTTGGGTTTCCGTATCTATTTATACCCTTGTATAAGAATCTCATCAAAGATTAATACAAAATAAGCGGGAATTCTCTATACTTAACGGACGGATATTAATTGGATAATATCTACCTGATTGGATAATAAACGCATGGACATTTCGACCGAAGACCTTGCCGCCAGCACGCAACCCGAGCGGCAGGGCCGGTGGCAAAAGACCAGAAGTACGTTGAAAACCGCAGGATTTTTCGCGGCCGGTATTCTCGCCGCCGTTTTGGGGATGCTACTGTACAGCCGCCTCTTCCCCGCCCCCGCCCCCATGACACCCAACGAATTCAACCAGGCCGTGGTGCAGGCCATGGGCTCCGCCACGCCGGAACCGGCCTACTCGGCCCAGGTCTACCGCGCCATCCAGCCCTCGCTGGTGCTGATCCAGGCCCGCGGCACGGACGGCGAAGGCCACGATGAAAACGGTCTGGGCAGCGGCGTGGTCATTTCCGCGCAGGGTGATATTCTCACCGCGCTGCACGTGGTGGAAGGCGCCGAGGAGATCCTGCTCACCTTTGCCGATGGCAGCCAGGTGGCCGGTCAAGTCGTGGCCACCCAACCCGAGAACGATATTGCCGTGCTGCAGCCGGTGGAAATTCCGCCGCTGGTCTTCCCGGCCGTGCTCGGCAACCCCAACGCCATGCAGGTCGGCGATGAAGCCTTCGCGGTCGGCAATCCGTTCGGCCTGTACGGCTCAATGAGTTCGGGCGTGATCTCGGGTTTTAACCGTTCCTTTGAAACCGAGGACGGCCCGCGCATCGAAGGCCTGATCCAGGTCGACAGCGCCGTCAACCCGGGCAACTCGGGCGGCCCGCTGCTCAACCGCAGCGGCCAGGTGGTCGGTATCGTGATCGGCATTCTCAACCCCACTGATGGAGAATTCTTTATCGGCATCGGCTTTGCCGTGCCAATTACCGTCGCCGGCGGCGCAGCCGGCGCGCCGCAGTACTGATAGGGAGACAGCAGGCATGGATTCGAGCTATCAAACCGAAAACCGCAAGCAGGTGGAACAGGTATT